>PXES01000352.1 GCA_003564655.1 Paracoccaceae bacterium | reverse complement strand
TGCAAGCCTGGGAGCGGATCGCCCGCGACCTGCCGATGGACAAGCTCGAGGCGATGACCCGCCCCGCCACCCTGGCCGATCTGCCGCAGCTTGGCGCGGATATCCTGAAGGGCAAGGTGCAGGGGCGCGTGGTGGTGGATGTGAACGCCTGAGAGGGCATTTCGCGGATCACGGCGTTTCAAGGCGGGGTCTCGCGGCACAGGCGCCCTTGCCGACAGCGCATCCCGGCCATGCCCAGCACCCTGCCCTTGCATGCGCCCCACCCCTTGCACGCACCCCACCCCTTGCACGCACCGTGAGGGTGCTTGCGAATGATCGGCCCGCATGCGCCTTGCCCGGATGACCCGAGGGGAACGGTCACGGCAAATCCCCGTCCCCATGGGGCAGGCGGGCGCGAAGGTCGCACAATCTGCCCGGAGATGCGCGCGGCACAGGCGCCCCCGGGCCGTGCGGGTGGGTGGGTGGGCACGGCCCGGGGGCGCCTTGCAAACACCCCTTGCCCTGACGCGCGGCAGCCGCGCTATTCCGCCGCCCGCGCTGCCTCGGGCGCGACCGTGCCGCCCGCATCGCGGGCGCGCAGCACCTGCGGGAAGCTGACTCGGAACGCCGCGCCCCCCTGCCCCGGCACATAGGCGATCTCGCCGCCCAGATTGTGCATGATCTCGCGGCAGATCGCGAGGCCCAGCCCCGCCCCGCCAGCCTGAAGCGAATCGGTCAGCCGCGAGAATTTCTCGAAGATCAGCGCATCCTGATCGCGCGGAATGCCCGAGCCATTGTCGATGAAATCCACCTCGATCATCGCGCGGCGCCGCTGCACGCGAATGGTCATGCTGGGTTTGTCCGCATCGCAGTATTTGCGCGCATTCGACAGCACATTGATAAAGACCTGCGACAGGCGCCCGGCATCGGTGGTAATCTCGATATCCTCGGCATCGCGGCTGCGGAACAGGGCGAACTGGCGCTCGGCCTTGACCGAATTCGACGCCGTGATCGACTGGTCGATCAGGTCGCGCAGATTGGCCGACCCGATCTTGAGCTGCACCTGCCCGTGCTCCAGCACGCTCAGATCCAGCAGATCGTCCAGAAGCCGGGTCAGCCGGATCGACTCGTCGTGGATGATCTGGGCGAAATGGGTTCGCTCGTCATCCGCCATGTCCGACGAGTCCATCAGGATCTCGGAGAACGCCCGGATCGAGGTCATCGGCGTGCGCAACTCATGGCTGATTTGGCTGAGGAAGGCATCCTTCTGCACGGACAGGGTCTGCAGCTTCTCATTGGCCTCGCGCAGTTTGCGCGCCGTGCGGCTCAGCTCTTCGGACTTGGCCTCGAGCTGGGCGGAATACTCCATGATCTGCGCCGACTCCGAGGCCACGGCCATCAGATCCTCCACCGACACCACTGCCGTGCCGACGGTCTGCGCGAGCATCGCATGGGCCGTGGCGGCCCCGACCGAGCCTGCGAGCTTCAGCTCCAGCGCCTCGAGGAATTCGGGCGTGATGTCGGGCAGGAAGCCCTGCTTGCCCTGCGCGGCCGCCTGGGCGCGAAAGAAATTCTGCGCCTCATGCGGGCCGAAGATGCGCTGGGCGAGCGGCAGCAGGTCCTCGGCCTCGGCCATGGGCCGCGTCCACGACCGCGCCGGGCCTGCGCGGTCGTAGATATTGACGAACAGCGCGGATTGCACCCGTTCGATCGGGGTGGGAAAGGACAGGATGGAGCCTATGCAGAAGGCGGCCGCGTTCAGCATCAGCGACCAGAACAGCGCGTGCAGCAGCGGGTCGAGCGCGGTCAGCCCGAACAGGCTGTAGGGCCGCAGCCAGGACAGGCCGAAGAGCCCCGCCTCCATCACCTGCGCGGGCAGCATGACGCCAGAGCCGAAGCTGGGCAGGAACAGCGTGTAGAACCAGATCACCGTGCCCACCACCAGGCCCGTTGCGGCGCCGATCCGGCTGGCCCCGCGCCAGTAGAGCGCGCCGATCAGCGCCGGCAGACATTGCGCGACACCGACAAAGGCGATCAGCCCGATCGCCGCCAGCGCGCCCGAGCCCCCGCTGATGACGTAATACAGGTAGCCAAGGCCCAGGATGATCGAGATCGACAGCCGCCGCACGCTGAGCACCAGCACCCGCATGTCGCCCGTATCGCGGTTTTGCGCCGCGCGCAGCTGCAGCCATAACGGCACAACGATGTGGTTCGACACCATCGTTGCCAGCGCCAGTGCCGCCACGATCACCATCGAGGTCGCCGCCGAGAAGCCGCCCAGGAAGGACAGAAGCGCCAGCCCGTCCTGCCCCAGATGCAGCGGCAGGGTCAGGACGAACATGTCGGGATTGCTGCCCGTAGGCATCATCTCCAGCCCGATCACGGCGATGGGCAGCACGAACAGGCTGATCAGGAACAAATAGAGCGGGAAGGCCCAGCTTGCCGTGGCAAGATGGCGGTCCTCGGTATTCTCGACCACCGCGACCTGGAACATGCGCGGCAGGCAGATGATGGCAATGGCCGACAGCAGGATCAGCCCCGACCAGCGCCCCGGCTGGATCTGCCATTCCGGCAGCGCCTGCGCGTCGATCCGCGCCAGGATGTCGGACGGCCCCGTCGCCACGAACCAGACGACGAACACCCCCACCGCCAGCAGCGCGAGCAGCTTGACCACGGCCTCGACCGCAATGGCGGTGACGACGCCGTGATGCTGTTCATTGGCATCGAGCGTCCGGGTGCCGAATATGATGGTGAAGAAGGCAAGCCCCACCGCCACCCAGAAGGCGATCAGCGTGCGGTTGGTGCTCAGCCCCCCGGCTTCGGGGTCGGCGACGAAGACAGTAAAGGATTCGGCGATGGATTGCAGTTGCAGCGCGATATAGGGCGTGCCCGCGGCGATGCACAGCAGCGTCACGATCACGCCCAGCGCGTTCGACTTGCCATACCGCGCCGAGATCATGTCGGCGATCGAGGTGACGCGGTTCTCGCGCCCGATGCGCACCAGCTTGCGCAGCATCACCCACCAGCCGACGAACACCAGCGTCGGGCCCAGATAGATGGTCATGAACTCCAGCCCAGAGCGCGCCGCGTAGCCGACCGCACCGTAAAATGTCCAGGCCGTGCAGTAGACCGACAGCGACAGCGTGTAGATGGTCGAGGAGCGCAGCCAGCGCGCCCGCCCCGCCGCGGCGGAACGCTCGGCCAGCGAGGCGACGGCGAAAAGCAGGATCACATAGCCGATGCAGGTCAGGACGAGCAGGTTGAACGACATGGGCGCTCAGCCCTCTTCGCGCCCGCGCGGCAGGGGCGGCTGCGGCGCAGGGGGCGG
>PXES01000301.1 GCA_003564655.1 Paracoccaceae bacterium | reverse complement strand
TGGAGCTGGATGACCCGCATTCCAAGGAAATCCGACTTCCGGTGATGCGCGAGGTCGTTCCCACAGGGCTGCATTTCCTGCTGCCGATCCTGGTGCTGGTCTGGTTCCTGATGGTCGAACGGCAATCACCGGCCAAATCGGCCTATTTCGCTGTCATCACCATGCTGTTCATCATCCTGACCCAACGCCCCATCAAGGCGCTGATGCGTGGCGAAGGAAATGTGATGGGCGCGGTGCGGCAGGGCGTCACCGACCTTGTGGATGGCATGATCGCCGGGGCGCGCAACATGATCGGCATCGCGGTCGCCACTGGCGCGGCGGGGATCATCGTGGCGACGGTCACGCGCACGCCCATCGGCACCGAACTCGCCGGGCTGGTCGAGATGCTGGCGCTGGGCAACCTGTTCCTGATGCTGCTGCTGGTGGGGCTATTCTCGTTGGTGCTGGGGCTGGGTCTGCCGACAACAGCCAATTACATCGTGGTGTCATCGCTGATGGCGACCGTGGTTGTCAGCCTGGGCGCGCAGGAGGGGCTGATCGTGCCGCTGATCGCAGCCCACCTTTTCGTCTTCTATTTCGGTCTGATGGCGGATGTGACGCCCCCTGTGGGCCTGGCGAGTTTCGCGGCCTCGGCCGTGTCGGGCGGTGACCCGATCCGCACCGGTTTCCAGGCGTTCTTCTATTCCTTGCGGACGCTCGCGCTGCCCTTCCTGTTCATCTACAACCCCACGCTTATCCTCTACGGGGTCGATCTCGGCACAGCAGCCGGTATGGCGCAGGCGGTGTTCATCTTCCTGGTGGCGACATTCGCGATGCTCTTGTTCGCGGCGGCCACGCAGGGCTACTTCCTTGCCCGCTCGCGGCTGTATGAATCCGCCGCGCTGCTGCTGGTGGCATTCACGCTGTTCGTGCCGAATTTCTGGCTCGATCGTATCCAGCCCGAATTCCAGCGCCTGCCGGGTCTGCAATTCGAGGAGGTCCTGACCCGGGCCGAGGCGGGGGCAGAGTTACGGTTCGAGGTGACGGGGCCGGACTTCAACACCGGCGCGCCGCGCAGCCTGACCGTCGTGCTGGATGTTGGCGACACCCCGCCGGAGCAGCGCGTGGACGATACCGGGTTGTTCCTCATGCCCGAGGAGGACCGCATGGTCCTGGACGAGCCGATGTTCGGCTCGCCCTTCCAGAATGAGCTCGGTGATTTCGACTTCTATGGCAGCGAACCGGTCGAACTGGTCGCCGTTATGCGTCCCGCCGACCGGATGCCCGAGCAGGTGTTCTATCTGCCGGCCCTGTTGCTTCTGTTCGGGATCATCCTGCTGCAGCGCCGTCGCCAGACACAACCCGCCTTCTGAGCCGCAGGGCGCGGGCGTATCCACGGGATGCGCCCGTGCCAACAGGGCCAACCCCTCTGTTCAGGGGGGGAAATCCCCGTGTCATCCGCTTACCCTGACCGCGATGTGTCAGGAAAGGAGCGGTCATGACCCCAAATTTACTCTCGCACAGCCTTGCCCTGGGGGTCGCGCTGGCCTTGGCCGCGCCGGTCATGGCCGACATCGATGGTGCCTATGATCACCCCGAGATCGAGCGCGTGGCAGGCTCCAACATCGTCTATTTCAGCCACACCGAGTTCGATCGGCTGACTGTGCCTACAGGCGCCCATGACGGTGATGATTTCGAGAGCGCCGAGATGCTGGAAGGCGAAGTCCTGAAGCTCAGCTATACCTTTGACAATCCCGACATTTCGACCTTGCAGATCAAACGCAACTATATCGACGCGCTCGAGGCGCGAGGGTTTGAAATCCTCTACGCCGATTCGCACGCCGCGCTGGGAAGCGGCGAGGGGCGCGGCTTCTACAGGGCGAGCGACCTGTTCAGCCGTGGTGCGCGTGACTGCTGTCGTCTGGCGACGCGGGCGTCAAATCGCGACCTGCGCTATATCGCGGCGCGTTCGGCCGATGGCAGCGTTCTGGCGGGCATTGCCGCCTTCAACGAACGCCGCGTGCCCGGCCCGGCGGTCGAGATCGCCGTGGTGACCGGCGCCGAGATGGGCACCGAAATGGATCACCAGCCCCTGACCGCGGGCGAGATGGAAGCCGGGCTGATCGAGGAAGGGCGTGTCGCCGTGCAGGACATCCTGTTCGAGTTCGACTCGGCCCGCATCCTGCCCGAATCGTCCAACGCGCTGGGCACCGTGGCCGAGTTGATGGCAGACGCGCCGGACATCGCGTTGCTGGTGGTGGGCCACACCGACAACAGCGGCAGTTACGACTACAACGTCAGCCTCTCGATGGCGCGGGCACAGGCGGTCGTGGATTACCTGACCGGACAGCACGGCATCGCGGCAGGCCGGTTACAGGCGGCAGGTGCCGGGATGATGGCCCCGATCGCCACCAATCGCACTGATGAAGGCCGCGCCCTGAACCGCCGGGTCGAGCTGGTCGAGATGCAGCGGTAAAGGCCGGGTCAAGGGGGCAACAGGCATGTTCGAGCCACTGCGCGAAGACTGGGGCACGATCCTGTTCTCACTCGCGCTGGTGCCGGTGCTTGTCTTTGCCGTGCTGCGCGACCGGCGCAACCCGCTGAAATGGTCGCGCAACACCCCGGACCCGATGGCGCAGATCGTCGCGCGGCGGAACTGGTCGCACAGCTACAAAGGCCCCAGACCGGGCCGTGGCCGCGCGTCTGCCCACGTGCGGGTCATTGGCGACAAGGATGCCCCCGAGGCGTGGGAGGTGGTGATCACCGGAAGCTATCGAACCTCGGTGGCGCGGCGCGGCAACGACAACCCCGGCGATTCGATCTTCCGCGCCCCTCGGCCCGCCTTTCCCGGTGCGCTCGCCGTGTTTGCCGCGCAGGCCCCGGTCAGCACCCGGATAGCGCGCAACCCGCTTGCAGGTGCCGCGGGCATGGCCCAGCAAGAGTTGCGGCGCGAATTGCAGGAGGTTCTCGGCGACACCCATCACGACATGTTGCAGGCGCTGCGACCCCAGCCCTTGCCGAGCGGCAACGCGATCACGCTGTTCGCCACCCGCGACCCGGCGCCGCATTTCGACCTCGCCGAAATCGCGCGCCTGCTGGCGCGGTGGGCATCGCTCAACCCCTTGCTGGCCCCGCCCCGGCTTGTGCTCGATGGGCACGGGATGATGCTTTACATGCGCCAGACGCTGAGCGACCCGAACAAGATTTCAGTGTTCGCGACCATGGGCCTCGACCTTCAGGCTACGGCCCGAAACTTGGGTACAGAGCAGGTTACTGCTGCAAAACCACCCAGATTTTCTGAAATTTCTTCGGCTTCACGGAGTTCCTCGACATGACAC
>PXES01000158.1 GCA_003564655.1 Paracoccaceae bacterium | reverse complement strand
CCCCGAGCTTTATGCGGGCGAGGTTCTGCGCGTGTTGGCGCAAGGGCAGGGGATCAGCCTGCCCGCCCCCGAGGTCGGGCGCGGGGCACCGGCGGGGCGCGATCTGGTCACGCATCGCGCCGCACCCCTGCACCAGCTCTTGCGCGACATGCTGCGGTTTTCGACCAACATCACGGCCGAGGCGATCGGCATGACCGCGAGCGGCGCGCAGGGCGGGCCTCCGACAAGCCTCGCCGCCTCGGGGGCGCGGATGTCGGACTGGGCGCGGGCGCGTTATGGCATGACCAGCGCGCGGCTGGTCGATCATTCGGGGCTGGGGGCGGCCTCACGCGTGTCGATGCGTGATCTGGCCGCGATGTTTCGCGCTGTGGGCGGCGATGGCACGCTGCGCGGGCTGTTGCGCGAGCATCCGTTCCGCGACGCCAATGGCCGGGTCATCGCCGATCCGGGGCTGGATGTGCGGGCCAAGACCGGGACGCTTTATTTCGTCTCGGCGCTGGGGGGGTATCTGCGCGGCCCCGGCGGGCGCGATCTGGCGTTTGCGATCTGCGCCGCCGACCTGCCGCGACGCGCGCAGGTGGCTGGCGGGGCCGTGGACCGGCCCGAGGGGACGCGCGACTGGGCGATGCAGGCACGGCGGCTGCATCAGGACCTGCTTTATCGCTGGGCACAGGCGCATTCCTGAGCGGCGGCGCCCCGGGGGTAAGGTGGTCGGGGGGCTCTGCCCCCGCGTCGCCATTGTCTCTCGGACCAATGGCGCGACAATGGCACCCCCCGGGATATGTCACGCAAAGATGAAAGGGGGGAAGGCCGTGTGCGGGGCATGTCGCTGTCTTTGCCACATACATGGCGGCGAGAGCGGTGGTGCCCCGACGCGCCGCGTAGGGCGCGCCGGGGACCGGATCAGGCGAGCATGGTGACCGGGTTCTCGAGATAGCTCACGACTTCCTTGAGGAACTCTGCCCCCAGCGCGCCGTCGATCACGCGGTGATCGACCGAGAGCGTCATCGACATGACTGTCGCGGTGGTGACGGCGCCGTCCTTGTCGACCACGGGTTTGCGGATGCCCGCCCCCACGGCGAGGATCGAGCCATGCGGCGGGTTGATGACCGCATCGAAATTCTCGATCCCGAACATGCCGAGGTTGGAGATGGCCATGGACCCGCCGATATATTCATGCGGGGCGAGCTTCTTTTTGCGCGCGCGGGTGGCGAGGTCCTTCATCTCGGCCGAGAGGGCAGAGAGGGATTTCAGATGCGCGTCCTTCAGGACGGGGGTGAACAGCCCGCCCTCGACCGCGACGGCGACGGCGACATCCGAGGGCTTGAGGCGCAGCATCCGGTCGCCCGCCCAGACGGCGTTGCAGTCGGGCACCGCCTGCAGCGCCATGGCGCTGGCCTTGATGATGAAGTCGTTGACCGACAGCTTCCCCCCGCGCGGTTCCAACTGCTTGTTCAGATCGGCGCGGAACTTCATCAGCGCATCCAGCGTCACATCGCGGCGCAGGTAGAAATGCGGGATGGTCTGCTTGGCCTCGGTCAGGCGCGCGGCGACTGTGCGGCGCATCCCGTCGAGCGGCACTTCCTCGTACTCGCGGCCCTCATACATGCGCGCGACCTGATCGGCCGAGGCTCCGGTGGGCATCGCGGCTTTGGCGGGCGCATCCGGCTTGGCGGCGGGTGCGTCGGCCTTGGCTGCGGCGGCAGGTTTCGCGCCCTCGACATCGGCCTTGACGATCCGGCCATGCGGGCCGGAGCCGGTGATCTGGCTCAGATCGAGCCCCTTTTCGGCGGCGATGCGGCGCGCGAGCGGCGAGGCGAAGATGCGCGCGCCATCAACCTTGGGCGCGGGCGGGGCGGCGGCCGCGGGTTTGTCGGCGCTGTCCGCCGGGGCCTCTGTCTTGGCACCCGCATCGGCTTTCGGCTCGGGCGCCTTGGCGGGCGCGCTGCCGATATCATCCGCCGACTCGCCCTCTTCGAGCAGCACGGCGATGGGGGTGTTTACCTTAACCCCGTCGGTGCCGGCCTCGATCAGGATCTTGCCGATCGTGCCTTCATCGACGGCCTCGAACTCCATCGTCGCCTTGTCGGTCTCGATCTCGGCCAGAATGTCGCCCGAGGCGACCGCGTCCCCTTCCTTGACCAGCCATTTGGCAAGTGTCCCCTCTTCCATCGTCGGCGAGAGGGCGGGCATCAGGATTTCCGTGGGCATCGCGTCCTCCCTCAGCGATAGGTGACTTTGTGCGCGGCCTCGACCACCTCGTCGGTGGTGACAAGCGCCAGCTTCTCGAGATTGGCGGCATAGGGCATCGGCACATCCTTGCCCGCCAGATTGATCACTGGCGCGTCGAGATAGTCGAAGGCCTGCTCCATTACCACCGAGGTGATGTAGTTGCCGACCGAGCCCTGCGGGAAGCCTTCCTCGACGGTGATCAGGCGGTTGGTCTTCATCACCGAGGCGAGGATGGCGTCCGTGTCCATCGGCCGGATGGTGCGCAGGTCGATCCCCTCGGCCTCGATCCCGTCGCCCGCCAGCCGCTCGGCGGCTTCGAGAGCGTAGGTCATGCCGATGCCGAAGCTGACGATGGTCAGGTCCGTCCCCTCGCGCCAGGTCTTCGCCTTGCCGAAGGGCACGGTGTAATCGTCCAGCACCGGCACCTCGAAGCTGCGGCCATAGAGGATCTCGTTCTCGAGGAAGATCACCGGGTTCGGGTCGCGGATGGCGGTCTTCAAGAGGCCCTTGGCGTCGGCGGCGGAATAGGGCATCGCCACTTTCAGCCCCGGAATATGGGCGTACCACGACGCATAGCACTGGCTGTGCTGGGCTGCGACGCGCGCCGCCGCCCCGTTTGGGCCGCGGAAGACGATGGGGCAGCCCATCTGCCCGCCCGACATGTAGAGCGTCTTGGCCGCCGAGTTGATGATCTGGTCGATCGCCTGCATGGCGAAGTTGAAGGTCATGAACTCGACGATGGGGCGCAGCCCTCCGAAGGCCGCGCCCACCCCGATACCGGCAAAGCCGTGCTCGGTGATGGGCGTGTCGATCACGCGGCGCGCGCCGAATTCGTCGAGCAGGCCTTGCGTGATCTTGTAGGCGCCCTGGTATTCGGCGACCTCCTCGCCCATGACGAAGACCTCGTCGGCGCGGCGCATCTCTTCGGCCATGGCGTCGCGCAGCGCCTCGCGCACGGTCTGACTGCGCATCTCGGTGCCTTCGGGCCAGTCGGGCGTGGTGTCGGGCTTGGGTGCGGCCGGGGCGGGGGCGGCATTGGCGGGGGCGGCGGTCTTGCCTTCCTCGCTGCCCAGCGCCGCCGGGGCGGGCGCGGTCTCGGCCTTGGGCGCTTCGTCGGGCACGTCCTCACCCTCGGCGACCATGATGGCGATTGGGGTGTTGACCTTCACGCCCTCGGTCCCGGCCTCGACCAGGATCTTGCCCATCACGCCCTCATCGACGGCCTCGAACTCCATCGTCGCCTTGTCGGTCTCGATTTCGGCCAGAATGTCGCCCGAGGCGACGCTGTCGCCCTCCTTGACGAGCCATTTGGCCAGCGTGCCTTCTTCCATCGTGGGCGAGAGGGCGGGCATAAGTACTTCGGTTGCCATTGTCTTGTCCCCCCGGCGTTATGCGTAAATGTCGGTCCAGAGTTCCTCGAGCGCGGGCTCGGGGCTCTCTTTCGAGAATTCGGCGGCCTCGTTGACGATGGCCTTGATCTCCTTGTCGATCTCTTTCAGATCGTCCTCGGACGCGTGCTTGCCCTTGATGAGCGCCTCGCGCACCTGCTCGATGGCGTCGCGCTCGGAGCGCATCTTCTGGACCTCGTCGCGGGTGCGGTATTTCGCGGGGTCCGACATGGAATGGCCCCGGTAGCGATAGGTCATCACCTCGAGGATATAGGGCCCCTTGCCCGCGCGGCAGTGCGCGACGGCCTTTTCGCCCGCGGCCTTGACGGCCAGCACATCCATGCCGTCGACCTCCTCGCCCGCGATGCCGTAAGCCGCGCCGCGTTCCCACAGCGAGGGCGACTTGGTGGCGCGCTGGACCGAGGTGCCCATCGCATATTTGTTGTTCTCGATCACGAAGATGACGGGCAGGTCCCACAGCATGGCCATGTTGTAGGTCTCATACACCTGGCCCTGATTGGCGGCGCCGTCGCCGAAATAGGTGAAGGTGACGTTGTCATTGCCCTTGTACATATCCGAGAATGCCAGCCCCGCCCCCAGCGGCACGTTGGCGCCGACGATGCCGTGGCCGCCGTAGAAATGCTTCTCCTTCGAGAACATGTGCATCGAGCCGCCCTTGCCCTTGGAATAGCCGCCCTCGCGGCCCGTCAGCTCGGCCATGACGCCCTTGGGGTCCATTCCACAGGCCAACATGTGGCCGTGATCGCGATAGGTGGTGATGCGCTTATCGCCTTCCTTTGCCGTGGCCTCCAGCCCGACGACAACGGCCTCCTGCCCGATATAGAGGTGGCAGAAACCGCCGATCAGCCCCATCCCATACAGCTGCCCGGCCTTTTCCTCGAATCGCCGGATCAGCAGCATGTCGCGATAATAACTCAACAGCTCTTCTGCGGAAGCTTTTGATCTGGCTGTAGTTTTTCGAGCGGCCATGAGTGCTGCCTCCCTCTCGTGAAGCGATGGTTCAACATTAAACCATTCCTAACGCAAATTTCCGGCAGGTGCGAGGGTTTTTGCGCGCCGGCCCTAACCGGGCTTGGCGACCAGCATGTCAGTGGGCGGCGCGCGCATCAGATCGCGGGTGTAATTGCCCAGATCATCGGGGTCGCGGCCCGAATGATTGCCGATGACGACCAGATCGGGTTCCAGCTCGTGCATGCGGAACTGCAGTACCTCATGCACGCCGCCGGGGACGATCTCGGGGGTGTGCAGATGCGCGGGCAGCCCTTCGCGCGTCATGAACGCCTCGCGCAGCAGTTCGGCCGTGGTCATTTCCGGGGTGGTCATCACATCGGCCGAGGGCAGCTTGGCCTTGAGGGGTAGTTGCAGCGCGTGGATGGCGTGCAACTCTGCCTCGGGGGCCAGGCGGGCGGCGACGCGCAGCGCCTCGGCCGAGGCGGGCGCGAAAGTGATCGCCCCCAGGATGCGGCGATAGGGTATGGTGCCGGGGGTGTGCGCGATCAGCACCGGGCAGCGCGCCGCCTGGGTGATGCGTTCGAGATTGGTCAGCCGCATCGTCTCGAGCACGCGGCGCGGCAGGTGCAACCCCAGCACGATCAGATCGGCGGCTTCCCGCGCGGCGATATGGGCAACCACCTCGGCGGGCGGGCCGGGCACGACATGGCAGGTGATGTCCAGATCGGGATAATCGGCGCGCAGCCGGGCGAGTTCGCGCTGCCCGGTCTCCAGCGGGTCGGCGGGCTTGCGCAGCCGAAACCGCGCGACGGTCTGCGTGGCGGGCGCGACAGCGTGAACCAGCACCAGCCGTGCGCCATGCGCCCGCGCGAGTTGCGCCGCGCGGGCAACCACGGACCGCGAGCGCCGGGGCGTCAGGTCAGTGGCGGCCAGTATGGTCTGGGGGTCGAACACGGGGCGGGGTCACGATCATGTCAACGGGGCGTTTCACGGATGTAGCAGACTGCGCTGCGCGCGTCACTTTCCTTTCGGTTGCAGCAGCGTGGCGCGCAGACTGTCGCCGATGCGGCCCGCATCGAGTTCCTGCGCGAAATGCGCGCGCTGGTTGAGATGCGGAAAGCGCGCCGAGAGGTCCTGCGCCAGCGCCTCGGGCAGCCGGGCCACTGTGGCGCGCGAGACCAGCAGGCTCTCGACCGGGATGCCCTCGGCGTAGATGATCTGATGCGCGTCGAAGGCGAGGCTGTGATGCGTGGCAAACCCCCCTTCGCGTTGCAGCACGCGCTGGCCATCGACAAGGTATTGCGCCTGCACCAGCACCTCGGCGCGGCTGCCCAGCCGTTCCTCGCCGCGCTGGTAGAGGAAGATGCGCTGCAGCGGCCCCAGCGTCAGCGGCCCCAGGTTGCCCAGCAGGCCGGGCGGAAAGGTGACGGGGGCAAAGGCGCCGTGCGCGCGGGTGGTCACACTGCCCGCCCAGCGCAGCGGCTGCGCGCCGTGATCGCGGGTGCGCACCATCTCGCCGGGGGCCAGTGTCTCGACCTCGCGCAGGCTGCCATCGGCCATGGTGATCCGCGTGCCGGGGCCGAAGCAGCCCTGCACCAGTTCGGCCATGCGCAGCGCCGCATCCTCGGTGTCGATGCCGATCAGCGCGTAATCGGTGCCCCGTCGCATCGGGTTGAGCGGCAGGAGCAGCAGCGTCCCCGCCGCGTCCAGCACCAGCCCCGACAGCAGGTCGCCATCCACCGACATCAGCCGCAGCCCGCCCAGCACCCGCACGAGCGCGCCCTCCAGCCCCGCATCGGGACTGGCGGTGACGGTGATCGGCGCCTCCATCGTCAGGCGCAGCAGCAGGGGGGCGGCGTCGTCCGTCAGCCGGTAACGGTCCCCCGCGCAGGCCTGCGCTGGCGGGCCCAACGGGTCGCCTTCGTTGATGCCCCAGACGACGCGCAGATCGCGCGCGCGAAACACCTCGCAGTCATAGAAATACCCGGCCATGCGGCGCCCCCTCGGTCAGGGGGCGCAGTATAGGGCCTGGCACGCCGGTGTCACCGGGGGCGGGCTATTCGACGCGGGTCCATTCCTGTTCGCGGCAGATGCCCAGCACGCAGCCCGACACGCCCAGCGTGTCGCCGCGCAGCTCCATCCGCGAGGAATAGGTGCGGTCGCGGTCCGGGGCGTAGACGCGGCCATTGCGATACTGGCCATCGCCCTGCGGCTCCATCTCCCAGACGATGGCGCGGCCGATATTGGGCGATTCCATCGATTGGCCGGCGCCGTCGAACGCCGCGACCAGCCCGCCGCAGATCAGCCCGTCGGGGCAGGTCTGCATCCGCACATGGCCGAAATTGCCGTTGTCGTCGGGTTGGGTCATCCACACGCCATGCACCGGATCGGCGAGGGCGGGGGCGGCCAGCACCACGAGGGCGGCCGCGAATGTCGTGAGCTTGCGCATGAGGTCTCCTCCTCCCAGAGGCTTCCATCATGGCGGCTGGGCACGCATGTGCAAGGCGAACCTTGCGTCAGCCATGCCCGGAAATGCACACGCCCCCCGCTTGGTGCGCGGGGGGCGTGGCCGTGGTCTGGTGTGCCGGTCAGCGCGGCTCGCTCATCAGGCCCTTGATCAGCGCGAAGCAGGCCAGCAGCAGCACGATGGCAAAGGGCAACCCGGTCGAAACCGATGCCGCCTGCAGTGCCACCAGCCCGCCGCCGATCAGCAGCGCGGCGGCGACCAGCCCCTCGAAGATCACCCAGAAGACGCGCTGGCTGACCGGGGCGTTGATCTTGCCGCCTGCCGTGATGGTGTCGATCACCAGGCTGCCCGAGTCCGACGAGGTCACGAAGAACACGATCACCAGCACGATCGCGATGATCGAGGTGATGCCCGCCAGCGGCAGCTCCGACAGCATCCCGAAGAGCGACAGCTCGGGGACATAGGCCTCGACGACGAAGCCGTAGACGGCGCTTTCGGCGATCTGGTCGATCATCTGATTGATGGCCGTGCCGCCCATTGCCGTCATCCAGATCGCCGAGACGATCGTCGGGATCAGCAGCACGCAGGTGATGAACTCGCGCACCGTGCGACCGCGGCTGACCCGGGCAATGAACATGCCGACAAAGGGCGACCAGCTGATCCCCCAGGCCCAGTAGAAGGCCGTCCAGCCCTGACGGAAGCCGTCATCGTCGCGCCCGACCGGGTTCGACAGGGCCAGCATCTCGGAGAAATAGGCGCCGATATTGCCGAAGAACTGGCCGAATAGCAGTGCCGTCGGCCCCACCAGAATGATGAAGCCCAGCAACACCATCGCCAGGATCAGGTTCAGCTCGGACAGCCGCTTGACCCCGCCTTCAAGCCCGCGCATCACCGAGATCAGCGCCATCGCGGGGATGACGGCGATCAGGACGACCGCGAAGGTGACGCTCTCGCCCGCGCCCTCGAGCCCGAAGACGAAGCCGATCCCGGCCGAAGCCTGCTGTGCGCCCAGCCCCAGCGATGTGGCCAGACCGAAGAGCGTGGCAAACACTGCCAGGATGTCGATGACATGGCCCGGCCAGCCCCAGATCCGCTCGCCGAAGATCGGGTAGAAGATCGAGCGCACGGTCAGCGGCAGGCCCTTGTTATAGGCAAAGAGCGCGAGGCTCAGCGCCACCACGGCATAGATCGCCCAGGGGTGCAGGCCCCAGTGGTAGATCGTTCCCGCCATGGCCGACAGGCGCGCGGCTTCAACCGCCGCGGGGTCCGCCAGTTCGCCATCGACGATGCCGATCTCGTTCATCAGCGGCTGGTCGCCCCAGGGCGTGGCGAAGTAATAGGCCGGTTCCAGCACGCCGAAGAACATCAGCCCGATGCCCATGCCGGCGGCGAACAGCATCGCGAACCAGCCCGCATAGCCGTAATCGGGTGTCGCATCCGCACCACCGATGCGGACCTTGCCCAGCGGCGAGACGAGAATGCCGAGGCAGACCAGCACGAAGATGTTGCCTGCGATCAGGAAGAACCAGTCGAAGCTCGAGGTCAGAAAGCCGCGCAGGTCGCCCAGCGCCGGGCCGACCACGTCCTGAAACGCCAGCGTGATGATGACGAAGGCCACCACCACGATCCCCGAGAACAGGAAGACCGGGTTGTGGATGTCCAGCCCGAACGGGCCGATCTTGGGGGTGATGTTGTCCTGACCGATCTCGTAGTCGGTGTCGATGATATCGGATGCTCCTTCCGGTTCGGGCAGCGCTTCTTCTGCCGGACCGGATTGGTCCTCATCGTCGATCTGTGACATGCGTTTCTCCCTCTGTCGCAGTGTCTTGTTTCTCTTGTCAGACCCGGTCCCCTCCGCATTTCGCGGATAACGCCTTGATCCGCCGGAGATAAAATTCCCGGCGACAGCCTTGCAGGGCGGGTCCTTGGCGGATTTGTGCCGAAACGCTAACACGGGCTTTCGGGCGCCGCGACCCCTCTGCGCCGAAAAAATCATCATTTGCGACATCACTTGGTCGCAGACGGGCCAGTGCCCCCGCTTTCCCCGGTCGCCGCGCGGTGCTACACGGGCACGTCACTAGCAGGGGAGGGTCGCATGGATCTGGGCATTACAGGCAGACGGGCGCTGGTCTGCGCGTCGTCCAAGGGGCTGGGGCGCGGCTGTGCCGATGCGCTGGCCGCCGAGGGGGTCGAGCTGGTCATCAACGCGCGCGGCGCCGATGCGCTGGACGAGACGGCGACGCTGCTGCGCGCGCGCCACGGGGGGGGCGTGACAGCGGTTGCCGCCGACATCACCACCGATGAGGGGCGCGCCGCAGTGCTCGACGCGGCGGGCGAGGTGGATATCCTCGTGACCAATGCGGGCGGGCCGCCACCGGGGCTGTGGACCGATTGGGAGCGCGAGGATTTCATCGCCGCGCTCGATGCCAACATGCTGACCCCCATCGCGCTGATGAAGGCGCTGGTGCCGGGGATGATCGAGCGCGGCTGGGGGCGGGTGGTCAACATCACCTCGGTCTCGGTCAAGTCGCCCATCGCGGTGCTGGGGTTGTCGAACTCGGCGCGGGCGGGGCTGACGGGCTATGTCGCGGGCACGTCGCGGCAGGTGGCTGGCAAGGGCGTGATCATCAACAACCTGCTGCCCGGCATCCACGACACTGACCGTGCTGCGGCGCTGGACGGGGGCGTGTCGCGGTCCGAGAACATCTCGGTCGAGGAGGCGCGCGCCCGGCGCGAGGCGACGATCCCGGCAGGGCGCTACGGCACGGCGGCGGAATTCGGTGCGGCCTGTGCGTTCCTGTGCTCGCAGCATGCGGGCTTCATTGTCGGGCAGAACCTGCTGCTGGATGGCGGGGCCACGAACGCGACGCTCTGATCTGGCCCGAGGCTGGGCAGAAGCGCCCGCGAGCGGAGCCCACCCGCCCGCCCATGCCCCGCTCGCGGGCGCTGCCTGCGCTGTGCGCAGGCGGGGCCGTGCGGCGGTACCGTCCGACAGGCCCGACATCCGGCATTGTCTGATGCGTCGGCGCTGTCTACTCTGACCGTGCGGGACAGGGCCGGGCAAGGCGCGTTCAGGATGGAGGGCACTCTCATGCGGGCTGTTTGCGGGGCGTTTCTCGGCGCCTCACTCGCGATGATCGGGGCCGCGCCCGGGCAGGCGGGCGGCGTCGCGCTGGTGCTGGGCGGCGAGGCCGGGGTCGACGAGGCGGTGACGACGCTCGAGACGGTCGGCTTCGAGGTGTTTTCCGCCAGCGATCCCGATTCCGCGTCGATGCGCAGTGAGTTGGCCGCGCTGCACGGGGCGCTCCGCGCCGAGGACGCCGCGCATGTCGTCGTCGTTCTGACCGGCGTGTTTGCCCATGCCCCGCATGGCGGCTGGCTGCTCGGGTCCGAGGCCGACCGACCGGCCCTGGCGCTGGCCGATGGGCAGGGGCTGCGGCTCGACACGGTCATGCAGATCGCCGCAGAGGCGGGGACCGGCGCGCTGGTCTGGCTGGGCGAGGAGGTCGCGGCCCGCGAATTCGGGCTGGGGCTACGCGCCGGGCTGCCCGACGCCTGGGACCTGCCCGACGGGCTGGGGCTGGTCACCGGCACGCCCGCCGATGTCGGCGCGGCGCTGGGCGAGGCGTTGCAGCCCGGCGCGCCCCTGGGCGCGGCGCTCGAGCGTCGCCCGGGGCTGGCGCTGCAAGGCGCGCTCGACCCGCGCGCGGCCTTTCTTCCGCAGGATTTCGCCCCGCTGGCGCGCGCCGATCAGCGCGCCTTCGAGGCCGCTGTCGAGGCGGATACCGAGGAGGCCTTCGCCGCCTATCTGGCCGCCTATCCCAACGGGATGAACGCGCAGGCCGCGCGCGCCGAGATCGAACGCATCCGCACCGCCCCCGACCGGATCGAGGCGGAGTTGTTCCTCACCGCCGAGGAGCGGCGCGCCATCCAGCGCGACCTGAGCGTGCTGGGCTATGACACGCGTGGGATAGATGGCATCTTCGGCCCCGGCACGCGCGGCTCGATCGCCGGCTGGCAAGAGCTGGGCGGGCGCGAGCCCACGGGCTATCTGACGCGCGAGCAGATCCTCGCGCTGGCCGAGGAGGCGGCGGAGCGCTCGGCCGAGATCGAAGCCGAGGCGCGGGCGCAGCGCGAGGCCGAGGAGCGGGCGGACCGCGAGTTCTGGGCGATGACCGGGGCGGCGGGTGACGGGCCGGGGCTGCGCAGCTATCTCGAGCGCTATCCCGAGGGCATTTTCGCCGCGCTGGCGCAGGCGCGGCTGGAACAGCTGGCCGAGGCCGAGCGCGCGGCGGCGCGCGAACGCGAGGTCGAGGCCTGGCGGCGCGCGCGGCGCATCGACTCGGTGGCAAGCTACGAGGCGTTCCTGCGCGACTGGCCCGAGGGCGAGTTCGCCGAGCTGGCGCAAGCGCGGATCGACGAACGCCGCCCGGCGCCCGACGCGGGCGAGGACGCCGCGACCGCGCCTGACACGGAACCGCCCGAGGGCGCCGCCGAGATGCAGGCCCGCGCGACCGAGGCGGCGCTGGGGCTCAACCGACCCACGCGGTTGCTGATCGAGCAGCGGCTGGTGGCGATGGGGCTTGACCCCGGCCCGGTCGACGGGGTGTTCGACGCCCGCACCCGCGCGGCGATCCGCGCGGCACAGGCGCAATTCGACCACCCTGCGACGGGCTATGTCGACGAGGCGCTGATGAACCGGATGATGCAGGGGTTGTTGCGGTCGTTGTTCGACTAGCGCGGCTTGCCCAGGCGGGGGCGGGGGTGTAGGAGGTGCCGCGCTCGCGGTCCGCGACCGGTGCCCAACCACCACCCCTGCACCGGCGCTGATGCGCGTGCGTGGCACGGGGCTGACCCGTCTTGCACAGGAGATTGCCGATGCCCCCTGCCGATGACCGCCTGCCCGATGACCGTCTGATCGTTGCGCTCGACCTGCCCAACGCGCTTGCGGGGCTGGAACTTGCGCGCAGGCTGGGCGATGCGGTGTCGTTCTACAAGATCGGGCTGGGGATGCTGACCGGGGGCGGGCTGGCGCTCGCCAACGAGTTGAAGCAGGAGCATGGCAAGCGCATTTTCCTTGACATGAAGTTCTTCGACATCGGCGCCACGGTCACGGCGGCCGTGCGCGGGATCGCCGCCTATGAGCTGGATTTCCTGACCGTGCAGGGCGATCCGCATGTGGTGCGCGCGGCGCGCGAGGGCGCGGGCGGCTCGGGGCTGAAGATCCTTGCCGTCACGGTGTTGACCTCGCTCGACCGGGCGGATCTGGACGCGGCGCTGATCCGCCCCGGCGATCTGGCCGAGATCACGCAGGCGCGCGCCCTGCGCGCCTTCGAGGCCGGGGCCGACGGGGTCATCGCGAGCCCGCAGGAGGCGGCAGCGCTCCGCGCGCTCCCCGAGGCGGCGGGGCGGCTGATCGTGACGCCCGGGGTGCGCCCGGCCGGTTCGGCGGCGGGTGATCAGAAGCGCATCGCCACCCCTGCCGATGCGCTCGTCGCCGGGGCGGATCATATCGTCGTTGGCCGCCCGATCTGGCAAGCGCCCGATCCCGCCGCTGCCGCGCGCGCCGTTCTGGCCGAGATCGCGCAGGTCTGAGCGTGGCGCTGCGGTGTGGCCGGGATGCGCCGCGCTGCCACAGGGCGTGAGTCCGATGCGATAACCCGCCCCCGCGCAAAGTTTTCCGGCAGCAGCCGGATGCCGCGCTGCTGGCCAGCCTCCGCTGGCGGCGCAGCGTTGCGATGCCCGATCGACACGGATCGGTGCTACCGGACTGTCATGCGCATGGGCTTGCCGAATGAGCGCCCGCGTGGCATCTGCCGCCCCATGACCTTGCACCGACCGCGCATCGCTCCCCCTCCGCGCTTGCCCTTGGCCGGAGTTTCCCATGCATGACCGCCCCCGCCGTCGCCTGGACAGGCAGTTGAACGCGCTGGTCCGGCGGTTTCCGTCCCTGCGCGGGCTTCTGCCGCTGGTCGAGGCGCGGCCGGGCGTGCTGCTGCGCGTGCCGCTGGCAGTGCTGCTGATCATGGGCGGGATGCTGGGCTTCCTGCCGATCCTCGGATTCTGGATGCTGCCGCTGGGCTTGCTTCTGCTTGCTGTCGATCTGCCAGTGTTGCGCCCGGCGGTCTCGAACGCGATGATCCGCGGGCGGCGGCGGTTGTCGCTGTGGCAACGGTCGTTTCGGAACCGGCAGCGCTGAAATCGGGTTTGCCCTTTGCCCGCACCGGCCTTGCACAAGCCGCGCCCGGCACTGGCCGCGGTCGGCGGCCTGCGGGGCAGAGGATGTGAGGCCGGCGCTCACGCGTCTGCCCCTGCGGCTCTCGCCGCGCGGGGACCAGGCGCTCTGCCGCTGCGATGCGGCGGATGCCATGGCGGCTGCCCGCCGGTGCCAGGCTGCGGGCGTCGCTCGCCCGACCGACCCTTGGGCTTGACATGTCGTCGGTGATGCCGACCTGCCACCAGATGGTGAAGACCGTGAACGATATCCCAAGGCCCGTGCGACCACAGCGCCGCCGCAGCGGTTTGTGGCGCGCTGTTGCAGTGGCCGGTCCCGTCGCGGTTGGCAGCGACGGCGGCGCGATCTGCCCGGTCCCGGGTGTTTCCCGCGCGCCCGGCAGCGCGTGCCGCGGGGATAGACCGCCACGCCCGGTGCCGCGGGTGATGGCGCGGTCATGCTGCGCGCCGTTTTCTGACGGCGAGGGTCGGTCAGCGTGATGTCGCATACGCGGGGGCAAGGCGGTCTGTCCATCGACGCGCTGAGCGCGCGGGTCGCGACGGCGACCGCAGATGATCGTGACCGCTTTCTGGATTTCCTGCGCGTCGCGGCGATCCTGCTGGTTGTCCTCGGACACTGGGTGGTCCGTGTCGTCACGGCCCCCGATGGTGTGCCCGAGGCGAGCTATCTCTTGGTCGCACAGCCCGGCTGGCAATGGGCGACCCTGATCTTTCAGGTGATGCCGCTGATCTTTCTGGTGGGCGGCGCGCTCAATGCCGAAAGCTGGCGGCGGGCGCGGGCAGAGGGCACACCGCCGGTGCAATGGATTCGCCGCCGGGCGCGGCGCCTGTTGCAGCCGACGGCCGCGTTTCTTCTGGTCATCGTGCCGGGCTGGCTGATCGCCGCGCTTCTGGTTCCCGACGCGCTGATCCTCGATCCGGGCATCGCGCTGGTGCCGCTGTGGTTCATCGCCACCTACATCGCCATCATGGCGCTGACCCCGGCCACCATGGCGGTGCATGACCGCGGCCTGAGCGTGCCTGCCATCGCCGCCGCGGTG
>PXES01000267.1 GCA_003564655.1 Paracoccaceae bacterium | reverse complement strand
GCCGCCCACAGAGGCGGGGCTGCCACTCCCAAGGCCGAAGGTCCCGGAAAATGAAAAATCCCAGAATGGTGCTGCCGCAGCTGGCAGAACCGACCCTGCATAAAGCACGAACGCGACCGCGAGGCCAAGAGCGCCCCTCATTTCATTCTCCTTGCGTATGAACCGGCACTCCCCGAGTGACGAACTACTTTTCGTCAATTTTCATCAAATCGCCTGAATCGGCTTAGAAAACAAGTGTTTTCCGTCCCGGGCGTCGCCCGGTGTCGCGCTGGTTGCTGAAACAGGGCGGCTCTGGCCGCGGCCCTCGCCTTGAGAGCGGACTGGACGCGTCCCGTGTGGCCGTGACGGGCCGGGGCGTCGTCGGGTCAGGGCCGTCGGGCGACCATATCGATCTCGACCAGCGCCCCGAGGGCGAGGCCGCTCACCCCGATGCAGGTGCGCGCTGGCAGCTTCCCGTCTGCGAAGTAGCTCATGTAGGCTGTGTTCATCGCGGCATAGTCACGCTCGAACGCGGTGATGTAGACGCGCGCCTGCACCACGTTCGCAAGCCCCAGCCCGAGCCCGTCCAGAACCACGATCAGGTTGTCCATGACGCGGCGCGTCTGCGCCGCGATGCCTTCGGGCAGAGGGCGATCCGGTTCACCCGGCCAGGTGGGCATCTGGCCTGTCAGGAAGACCCAGCCATCGACCTCGGTCGCATGCGAGAAGGGCGCCACGGGTTGCGGGGCGGCATCGACCATGTGGAAATGTGGCAGGGGCATCGGCAGACCTCGTTCAGCGCCGCGCGCACGGCAGATTGTCAGCAAGCCACTGCGCGCGTGCGGCGTCAATCCCCTGACCGCCAGGTCCTCCACGTGCTGCTTCAATTCCCGAGGGGTTTCACAGGACCGGTACTGGCGTTTCTCATATTCCGGTCTGCCGCGATCTGTTGCCGGGCCGCGCACTGCACCGCGACAGTGGCTGCGGGTTCGGCGCAGGTGTCGAAATGCCCCTTGGCGGTGCAATCATCGGCATGGGCCGAGAACGGCTTGGCGGGGAGGGGTGCCGACACCCCCTCATCCGGCCCCTCCGGGTAGAGACAAAAAGTGCGGTGCCCGCGCGGATTTCTGTCGCAAAGTCACGAATCTGTCATATAGTCTCGATAGCGGTATCAGCGCGAAAAGGGGGTTCCTGGACGCAGATGCCACACCAAAAAAGGGAGGGAAAACAGTGCGTAAATCAACGATCATATCTGCGACCATCGCGGGTTTCATTTCGGTTCCCGCCGTCGCCAGCGCCGATGAACTTGTCCTGTATTGCTCGGTTCAGGAAGAATGGTGCCGCCTGATGGGCGAGAGTTTCCAGCGCGAGACCGGCATCAACGTGCTGATGACCCGCCGGTCGTCGGGCGAGACCTTCGCCCAGCTTATGGCCGAGCGTGACCAGCCGCGCGGCGACGTGTGGTGGGGCGGCACGGGCGATCCGCATCTGCAGGCCGCCGAGGAAGGGCTGACCGCAGCCTATGAATCGCCCATGATGTCGGAACTGCAGGACTGGGCGCTGTCGCAGGCCGAGGCCTCGGGCAACCGCACCATCGGAATTTATGCCGGCGCGCTGGGTTACGGCTACAATCGGGATCTGGTGGACGATCCGGCCCCGGCCTGCTGGGCGGACTTGCTGGAAGAGCGCTTTGCCGATGATGTCCAGGTCGCCAACCCCAACTCGTCGGGCACGGCTTACACGTTGCTCGCGACGCTAGTTCAGATCATGGGCGAAGACGAGGCGTTCGAATTCCTCGGCCAGCTTGACCAGAATATCAGCCAGTATACGCAATCGGGTGCAGCGCCCATCCGCAACGCCGCAACGGGTGAGACCGCGATCGGCATCGTGTTCCTGCATGACGCGGTCGCTCAGGCTGTGCAGGGCGCGCCCATCGGCTCGGTCGCCCCGTGCGAGGGCACGGGCTACGAGATCGGTTCCATGAGCCTTGTCGAAGGCGGCCCGAACCCTGACAATGCACGGCTGTTCTACGACTGGGCGCTGAGCCCCGAGGCGCAGGCATTGGGGGCCGAGGCCAACAGCTTCCAGGTGCCGTCAAATGTCAACGCGCCGGTGCCGCCGGAATCGCCCTCGCTCGACGAGATCACGCTGATCGACTACGATTTTGCCCCCTACGGGTCGAGCGAGGTGCGCCAGCACCTGCTCGCCCGCTGGGATGCCGAGATCGGTTCGCAACGCTAAGTCATCCAGCATTGCCGGGCCGCGGACCTGATCTGCGGCCCGGCCCATTCAGGCGAATTAATGACCCCAGACGAATTGCGTGCCTCGCGCGCCGCGCGCGAGAGACTGGCCTGGCTCGCCCTGCTGGCGCTGGCGGTGCTCGTGCTGCCCTGGCACCAGAGCCTGCCTCAGGGTGCCACCCCGCTTCTGCCCTCGGCGCTGGGGCTTGCGCTCGAGGGGCGCGGCTGGCTGTGGCCGGTGGTGCTGGCGCTGCCGGTCCTGATCTGGGCGGGGATGCGCGATGCTGCGGGGCGTCTGTTCCTTGGCCTGGCGCTGGCCGGGTTCGGCCTGCTGGTTGCGCAGGGTTTCGCTGTGGGGCTGCGCGGGCCGCAGGTCGGCTGGATCGGCACTCTCTTTCCGGCCGCAGGCTCGGGGCAAACGGGCTTCGGCTGGGGCGCTTTCACCGCAGGCATCGCCTTTCTGGGCCTGACAGCGCATTGTCTTGCGCTGCGCGGCTTCTGCCGGGGCGACCGGTTCGCGGGTGGGTCGGTCGTTTTCATCGTGGCGTTGCTAAGCCTGTTCGTTTTCTTTCCGATCCTGAAGCTCGCGCTCGCGGCCTTTGTCGGCCCTGATGGCGAGATCGCGCTCGGCCCGTTCCTGAACCGCCTGTTCGCGCCCGATATCTGGCGGCTCGACTGCTTCACCGGCGGGCGGCGCTGCGGCGTGGTCATCAACTCGCTGGTGCTGGGCCTGCTGGCCGCAACGATCTGCACCGCGCTGGGGCTGGCGCTGGCGCTGATCGTGGCGCGCACGTCGTTCCGGTTCAAGCAGACGCTGCGGGCGCTGTCGATCCTGCCGATCATCACGCCGCCCTTCGTGGTTGGTGTCGCGATCATCGTGCTGTTCGGGCGCACCGGCCTGGTGACGCAGTTCGGGGCCGAGGTTTTCGATGTGCGCCCGACGCGCTGGGTCTATGGTCTGACCGGCATCCTGATGGCGCAGGTGCTGGCCTTCACGCCGATCACTTTCCTTGTGATGCTGGGCACGGTCGAGGCGATCAACCCGACCCTGGAAGAGGCCAGCCAGACCCTGGGCGCGGGCCCGGTCAAGACATTCTTCAAGATCACATGGCCGCTTTTGCGCCCCGGAATCGCGGCGGCCTTCCTGCTGGCCTTCATCGAAAGCCTTGCGGATTTCGGCAACCCCATCGTGTTGGGGGGCGGGTATGAGGTCCTTTCCACGCGCATATTCTTTGCCGTGGTCGGCGCGCGCTATGATCTGGGCAATGCAGCGACGCTGGCGATGATCCTGCTGACGCTGACGCTGGTCGCCTTCTGGCTGCAGAACCGCTGGCTGGGCCGCAAGAGCTACGTCACCGTCACCGGCAAGTCGGATGCCGGGCTCGCCTCGACCTTGCCATTCGGGCTGAAGGGTGTGGCCTGGGCCGTGGTGATCCCCTTCGTGACCTTCACCCTGGGCGTCTATCTGATCGTCTTGCTGGGGGGCTTCGTGCAGGATATCGGGCGCTGGGACCTGACGCCCACCTTCGCCCATCTGCGCACGGCGTTTGCGTTCGAGATGGGGCTGACAGGGCTCGAATTCTACGGCTCGGCCTGGAACTCGATGCAGACGACGCTTCTGGTATCGGCCATCGCGGCACCGCTGACCACCCTGATCGGCATCCTGACCGCGTGGCTCGTGTCGCGGCAGGATTTCAAGGGGCGCAACGCGTTCGAGTTCGGCACGATGCTGAGTTTCGCCATCCCCGGCACGGTGGTCGGGGTCAGCTATGTCGCGGCCTTCAACGTGCCCCCGGTGGACATTACCGGCACCGCGGCGATCCTTGTGATCTGTTTCGTCTTCCGCAACATGCCGGTGGGCATGCGCGCGGGTCTGGCCGCCTTCGCCCAGATCGACCGCAGCATGGAGGAAGCCAGCCAGACCATGGGCGCGAGCGGCGCCACGACCCTGCGGCGGGTGGTGGTGCCGCTGGTCAAGCCCGCGGTGTTCACCGCGCTGGTCTACAGTTTCGTGACGGCCATGACGGCGGTCTCGGCGGTGATCTTCCTCGTCTCGGCGCGGCACAACATGGCAACCGCCTACATCATGGGCCGGGTCGAGGCCGGGGAATACGCGCTCGCCATCACCTATTCGACTGTTCTGATGATCGTGATGATCGTCTGTATCCTGCTGATCCAGTTCCTTGTGGGCGCACGCAAGCTGGGGCGGCGACGCGAGTTTCAGGGACAGGTCACCCCTGCGGAATGAGAATGCATGTCTGACGAAATCGCCATCCAGTTCACCGATGTCACCAAGCGTTACGGCAGCGCCGTTGCCGTCGACGCGATCAGCCTGTCCATCGCCAAGGGCGAGATGGTGACCTTCCTCGGCCCCTCGGGCTGCGGCAAGACCACCTCGCTGCGGCTGATCGCGGGGTTGGAGTTGCCCAGCGCGGGGCTTGTGCAGATCGCCGGGCGCGATGTCAGCCAACGTGCCGCCGCCGAGCGCAATGTCGGCATGGTGTTCCAGTCCTATGCGCTGTTTCCCCATATGAGCGTTCTGGAGAATGTCGCCTATGGCCCCACCATCCGGGGCGAGGCGAAGGGCAAGGCGCGCGCCCGCGCGCATGAAATCCTCGACCAGATCGGCCTTGCTGGCCTGTCCGAGCGGCTGCCCTCGGAGCTCTCGGGCGGTCAGCAGCAGCGCGTCGCGGTGGCGCGCGCGATTGTCCAGCAGCCAGATGTGCTGCTGTTCGACGAGCCCTTGTCGAATGTCGATGCGAAGCTGCGCCGCAAGGTGCGCGGCGAGATCCGCGAGTTGCAGAAGCGCTTCGGCCTGACCGCAGTATATGTGACCCATGACCAGGAAGAGGCGCTGGCCGTGTCGGACCGGATCGTTGTGATGCAGGCGGGCCGGATCGCGCAGATCGGCACGCCGCGCGACCTTTACGAGCGTCCTGCCTCGGCCTTCGTGGCCGACTTCATCGGCGATGCGAACCTCATTTCGGGGCGCGTGGCGGGGGGACGGTTTCAGGCGGCGGATCTCGACCTGCCGATGAAGGGTCCCGATGGCGAGGCCAAGATCTCGCTGCGCCCAGAGCGGATCGCGCTTACCCCCGGCACCGGGGCGCCTGCCGGGCGGGTGCGGGCTTGCACCTATCTGGGCAGCCGCTGGGAATACGAGATCGAGACCGGCTTTGCCGAGCTTCTCGCCTCGCGCCCGATGCTCGAGGCGCCCATCGCGCCCGGCACCGAGGTCACCTTGAGTATCCCCGACACTGCGCCTATTCGGGTGTCGTGAGGCAGGGAGAGTCGACAGATGACAGAAGACAGGATCGCCGCGCGGCTGGACGTGGCCAAGGCTGCTGCGCGGGCGGCGGGGGCGCATGCGCTGGCGCTGTTTCGCGACCGTGACAGCCTGACGATCGAAACCAAGCACGATGCGCTGGATATGGTCAGCCGCGCCGACCGCGAGGCCGAGGATATCATCCGTGAAGCCCTGGCCCGCGCCTTTCCGGAGGATGGCTTTCTGGGTGAAGAAGGCGGCGCACAGGACGGTCGAAGCGGTCTGACATGGGTCATTGACCCGATTGACGGAACCGTGCCCTTTGTCTCGGGTCTGCCGCATTGGTGCGTGGCCATCGCGCTGCAGAGCGCAGATCGCACCGAGGCCGGGATCATCTTCCAACCCCTGACCGGCGAGATGTTCACAGGCGTGCACGACTGCGGCGCATGGCTTGATGATACAAGTCTGTCGCTGTCACCGGACACGCGCCTGACCAACAGCCTGACCGGGATCGGCGCCAGCCACCGGACGACACCCGGGCATATTGCGTCCGTCATCTCCGAGTTGATGGCCCGGGGGGGGATGTATTACCGCAATGGCTCTGGCGCATTGATGCTGGCGGCTGTGGCGGCAGGCCGTCTTGGCGCATATTATGAGCCGCACATGCACCCTTGGGATTGCCTGGCGGGGCTGCTGCTCGTCCGCGAGGCCGGAGGAAGGACACTGCCCCAGAGCGTGGAAACGATGTTGTCCCAAGGCGGGATAGTTCTTGCTGCCGCCCCGGGTGTCTGGGCCGATATCGCCGTGATTACCGGACACTCCTGAGCGCGGCAGATGGCCGGCCGAATGAGCGGCCCTCTCTGCTGGCGCGGTTGGTCGGCGTTCGCGCGACCAAAGAGAGTTGCAGATCTGAGCCATGCAGAAGGGGGATGGCGTTCGACTGTTCCACACCTCATGCAGTTTCCGGCTGATCAGTTTGGTGCAGTTCTTTCGCGCGGAACGCTCGACAGCGCCCCCGGGGCGCGCCCACCCCCCCGTCCTTGCACGCGCGCCCCGAGGGCGCTTTGGGGCCAGTCGCGCGGGCCGGGAAAAACGGTCTTGTTGTGCGGCGATAGGCCGAGAGTGGTCTCACATGGCGCAATCCGCTGCCACTGCGTCCTCGCATCGCCCGTGGCGGTCACTGGCAGGTCGCGCCGCGATGACGGCGCGCGCCTGTCCATTCTCCCGGATGCCGACGGTATCGCAACTGTCAGTCTCGCCAATCCAGACCTTGCCCGGATGGCGTAGCCCTCTGCTCTGTCTCGGCGTCCGGCTGCGCTTCGAGGGTCTCTTGCTCCGCGTCATCCGAGGCGGGCGGGCCAAGTTGCACCGCAGGGATGCTGATCCGATCCTCCCGCAGGCCTGCGGTGCCCTCGATCACCATGAACGCCGCGATCAGGGCCGCGACTGCTGTCTGCCCAAGCCGCCATTGCGCGGCAGTGGCCTCCAGGATGCGGGGCGCCGCATACCCGACCCGCCGTGCCGCGCGCCGCTTGGCAGCCGACAGGCTGCGCAAGCGTTCGGAAAACGCATGGAACGGGGCCATCAATCCGGCGACGAAGTTCTCAGGGCCGATCATCCGCGCATGGGCGGTGATGGCCACCGCCACGGCGATGCCCGTGCCCAGCGCCAGCGGCCACAGCGCGCCTGCGGGCGCCGCCAGAACTGGCGCCGCCACTTCCGGTTCGAGCACCGGCCACAGCAGGGGCAGGGCCAGTGACAGCCCGGCCAGTGACAGGAAGGGCAGCGCCAAGGCGTCGGCGCGTGCGGGCGGTGCCTTTGGCGGGACCAGCCAGACCAGCGCCAGCGCGCGCGCCATCAGGAGCGCAGTCGCCACTCCCGAAAGAGTCAGCGCCAGGGTCAGCCAGGGCAGCCACACGGGCGAGCCGTCCGCGAGCGCGGCTTTCAGCGCCTCCTTGCCCAGCCCGCCAGAGCTGGCGGGCAGCCCGGCGAGCACCAGCGCCGGGACCAGCATCGCCAGCGTCACCAGCCCGCGCCCCGCTTGCCCGGCCTGAACCGCCCAGGCCCCGACCCCCAGAAACAGCGCCCCCTTGGCCAGCGCGTGATGCGCGGCCAGAAACACCAGCACCGGTGCAATTCCCGGCCAGGCTGCGGGCGTCATCAGCCCCGCGCCCAGCCCCACGGCGATGATCCCCATCTGGCTGACGCTGGAGAAGCCCAGCACGGTCTTGGGGCTGCCCTCCTGCACGCCCAGCAGCAAGGCGGCAAAGATCGTCAGCATCCCCGCCGACATAACGACCGTGCCGTGATCGGCATAGATGAAATCCCCAAGCGGCACGGTCGCCAGAATGCCGAAGAGCCCGGCCTTGATCATCGCCCCCGACAGCACGGCGCTGGCGGGGACGGGGGCAGCGCCATGCGCGGGGGGCAGCCAGAAATGCAGCGGCATCACGCCCAGCTTGATGCCGAAGCCGGTCAGCAGCAGTGCCACCGTCAGACCCGACAGCTCCGTGGCGCGCAGGTCGGCCAGCAGCACCGAACCCGCCTGCGTCGCCGCCAGCACCAGCCCCGAGAACAGGATCAACTCGCCAATCACCACGAAGCCGATATAGAGCCGCGCGGCCCATTGCGCCCCCGCATCCCGGCTGTGGATCACCAGCCCGAAGGAGGCGAAACTCATCAGCGCAAAGGCCCCGTAGAAGGCCACCGCATCCTGCGACAGGATCAGCCCCAGATTGCCACTCATGGCCATCAGGAACACCACGCCGAAGGTGGTCGCGCGCGGGTCCTCGCGCATCCAGTGCCGCGCCGCGCTGCCCGCAGCGACCCACAGCACCGAGGTGAAGATCAGGAACAGCCGCGAAGTCGCGTCCAGCCCCACGCTCAGCCCCAGCACGAACCAGTCGCCGCGCACCGAAACCGGGTCGGCGAGCAGCAGCCCCAGCATCAGTGCGGGCAGCGCGGCCAGCGGCATCATCCGCCACAGGATCGGGCGCGCGGCCTCGAACATGAGCAACAGCGCCATGACAAGCGGCCAGCCGATTGCGAACAGGATCACCGAGAGCGTCATCTGATGCTACTCCTGATACTCGATGGCGACGACAAAGCGCGTCCACTCCAGCGGGCTGAAGGGGGCATTGGCGAACCCGCCGACAAACAGCACCATCAGCGCAGTGGCGACAGGCGGTGCGGCGAGCATCCAGCCGATGCGCGGGCGGGCCGGGGCCTCGATCGTGCCGTCGCGGAACCAGGCGCGGTAGAGCATCGGCAGGAAATAGAAGGCGTTGAGCAGGCTCGATCCGAGCAGGAGCGCGATCACCCAGCCCGCGCCAGCATCAAGCCCGCCCTGCGCCAGATACCATTTGCTGACGAACCCCGCGAGCGGCGGCAGCCCGATCATCGCCAGCGCCGCGGCCGAGAAGGCCAGCATCGTGCCCGGCATGGCGCGGCCGACCCCGTTCATCTCGCTCACCTTCTTGACGCCCAGCCCCTCGGCCAGATTGCCCGCCGCCATGAACATGGTGATCTTCATCAGCCCCTGATGGATCAGATGCGCCAGTGCGCCCACTGCGGCGATGGGGCTGGCCAGCGCCACGCCGAGAGTGATGTAGCTGACCTGGGATACGGTCGAATAGGCCAGCCGTTTCTTGATGTCGTCCTGCGTGATCGCGCGTAGCGAGCCGTAGATGATCGTGACGCCCGCCAGCGCGGCCAGGGGTGCGGTCATGCCCAGCGCCTGTGCGGTCTCGATCCCGAACACCTCATAGACAACGCGCATGATCCCGAAAGCGCCCGCCTTCACGACCGCGACGGCGTGCAGCAGCGCCGAGACCGGGGCGGGGGCAACCATTGCGGTGGGCAGCCAGGCGTGGAACGGAACCAGCGCGGCCTTGACGCCAAGCGCGCCGACCAGCACCACGAACAGCGCCTGCGCGGCGAGCCGGTTCTCGGCGACGACATCTTCGAGCACGCCGCCCGGGGTGAAATCGGTCGTGCCCGCCAGCACCCACAGCCCCAGCGTGCCCAACAGCAGCACCAGCCCACCCGCCAGCGTGTAGATCAGGTAGATCCGGCCTGCGCGCAATGCCTCGGCGCTGCCCTTGTGGATCACCAGCGGATAGGTGGCCAGCGTCAGCAGCTCGTAGAAGATCAGGAAGGTGAACAGGTTCCCCGCCATGGCGATGCCCACGGTTGCCGCCACGCACAGGCTGAAGAAGCCGAAGAACCGCGCCCGGTGGGGGCCGCGCTCCAGATAGCCCACGGAATAGACTGTCGTAACCAGCCACAGGATCGCCGAGAGCGAGACGAACAGGATCGCCAGCGGATCGGCCTGCAGCTTGAACTCCAGCCCCGGCAGCATGTTGAAGCTGATGTCGTAGACCACTCCCTGACCGACCTTGATCCCCAGCCAGCCCACAAGCGCCACCTTCAGCGCGGCGACCGTCAGGTTGATGCCGGCGCGCAGACGGGCCGCGCTTTCGGGCAGCGCAAACAGCACCGGCGAGGCAAGAAGCGAGGTCAGCAGGATGAACAGCGGCAAGAGCGGTGCATCGCTCAGAAGGCTGCCGTTCAGGGTGGTGAGCATCTCGGTCAGCGTGTCCGTCATGGCGTCGCTCCGAAGGGATAGCCGAGTTCGAGGAAGGACAGGATGGGCGTGGCCATCAGCCCCAGCGAGATGGCTGCGAGCGCCAGTGTCAGCGGCGCGATATCGGCGACGGCCCAGCCCTTGTGCTCGGCCAGTTCGCCCCGCATCCGGTCGAACCGCAGGAAGCCCGCGAAGACCCGGCTGAAATAGGCCACTGACAGCAGCGTGCCGATCATGGTGACTGCGACCCAGTGCCAGTAGCCCGCCGCCATCGCGCCTTCCATCAGCGACCACTTGCCGATGAAGCCAAGGCTCGGCGGCAGGCCGATGATGCTGATCGCGGCCAGCGCGAAAGTGAATTGCGCCAGTGTCGGCCGGATGCTCGAGCGATCCAGATCGCGGATCACGTCATGGCCGACCTCGTCCTTGATGCGCCCCGCCGCGAGGAACATCGCCGCCTTGGCGACCCCATGCGCGAGGATCAACAGTGCCGCCGCCTTCCAGCTTTCCGTCAGACCGATCTGCCCGGCGCGCGCAAACGCGATGAAGATCAGCCCGATCTGCACCACGGTGGACCAGGCGACCAGCAGTTTCAGCCGCTCGGCCCGCAGGGCCTGCACGCCCCCCCACAGCACCGCCCCCGCGCCCAGTGTCCCGATCAGGGTAATCAGGATTTCATCGGGCAGCGGCATGTAGGTGCTCAGTCGCAGGAATATGTAGAGCGCCGCCTTGACCACCAGCCCGGACAAGAGCGCTGAGGCCGGGGCCGTGGCATTGGCATGGGCGGCGGGCAGCCAGAAATGCAGCGGAAAGAGTGCGGTTTTCAGCAGCAGCCCGATCACCATCAGCGCCAGCGCGGCGCTCAGCGCCCCCGAGGGTTCGGCAGAGTTCAGACCTTCGAAATCGAGCCGGCCCAGTTGCAGATAGACGAAGCCCACCCCCAGCAGGAACAACAGCGCACCCAGGATCGAGGCATACATGTATTCCAGCCCGGCGCGGACCGCCTCGCGCGTGCCCGACAGCACTGTCAGCCCGACAGCGGCCAGCGCGATCACCTCGATCATCACGTAGAGGTTGAAGACATCGGTGCCGAGATAGACCCCGTTCATGCCAGTCAGCAGCAGCAACCAGAGCGGCCAGAAATACTGCTGCTGGCGCGCCTCGCGCAGCGCATCGAGCGCACTGGCGCTCACCAACAGCCCGACGACCGCCGTCATCGCCAGCATCGCGACGGCCAGCCCGTCGGCGCGCAGCGCGATCCCGAGCGGCGGCTCCCAGCCGCCCAGCGCGACGGTGACCGCGCCCGCCGCCAGCACCTGCTGCGCCAGCCACAGCACCGCCCCGCAGGTCACGAGGACCGCGCCCAGCCCCACCGCAGCGGCGGCGCGCGGAAAGACAAAGGCCGCGACCGCCCCGAACAGGGGTGCGAACAGCACAAGGGTCAGAGGATCAAGCATCATCTTCGGCTTCCAGCGATTGCAGGCGGCGGATCAGGGCAAGGGCGACCGCAGTGGCACTGACCATCACCACGATCCCGGTGATGACCAGCGCGTGGGGCACAGGGTCGGGGGCATCGGGCGGGTCTCGCCAGGCGGCGACCACCAGGATGAACCCGGCCCCAACCGAACAGAGTTTCAGCGCCAGCACCCGCCGCAGCCGGTCCTGCGCGCAAAGTGCGCCCACCAGCCCGATGGCGAAAACGGCGATCCCGGTCACCCCGTAGATCAGGGCAGGCGTCAGTTCAGGCATCCTTCTTCCCTCCGCTACTCGGCAGCGCCACGGGCTCGCGGCCGTGGAACAGCGCCGCCAGCGTGACGGCGATGGAAATCGTCACCAGCGCCTCGATCAGCAGGATCAGGGTCTTGGCGTGCTCGGCCGGGTACTCGAACGCCACGCGACCGCCGCCAGCGACCAGCAGCGCCACTCCGGCGAAGACGCCCGTGCCCAGCACGAAGGCCCAGCGCGCCACGCCGCGATGCGCGGGCTGCGGCACATAAAGCCGCGAGAGCAGCAGCAGCAGCCCCACGGCGGCCAGCACTGCACCCCCCTGGAATGCACCGCCCGGGGCCTCGGCCCCCTTCCACAGCAGATAGGTGCCTACCACCACGATCGCGGGCAGGGTCAGCCGGGCAAAGCCGTCGAAGATCTCGCCCAGCGCCGGGGCAGGCGCATCGGAAAGGCCCCGCTCGATCTGCCAGACGGCGATCACGGCAGCGAGCAGCACCACCCCCTCCATCAGCGTGTCATAGGCACGGAAATTCAGCAGAACGGCAGTCACCGGATGCTCGACCCCGCTTGCTGGCAGCGCCTCGGCGACCAGCGGGTCGAAGCCCGGCCCGGCCTGCGGCGCGCCCAGAAAGGCCGCTGCCAAGCCCAGCGTGATGAGGCCACAGAACGCGGCATTGGCCCAGATCACGGGCGCGGGGACCGGCGTGGCGGGGGTGACGCTCGGCGGCGGGTCCCGATCCAGCGTGCCAGTGACATAGCGCAGGTGATGCAGCGTCTTGAGCAGCAGCGCACCGGTGACGCCGGTACCGATGGCGGCCTCGGCCAGCGCCACATCGGGGGCGGAGAGCCGCACCCAGGCCAGCGCCGACAAGAGCCCGAAAGTGATGAACAGCACGATTGCCATGAACAGATCGCGCACGCTGAGCGACGCAACGGCAAGCGCCACCACTGCCGCGGCCAGCAGCAGGTCGAAGACGAGCACCGGGTCAGTCATCGTCGGCCTCTGCTTTCACGCGCCGGGCGTAGCTCGCGATAAGATGGCCGCAGGTGGCGCCCGCTACGGCGACGAAGAACCAGATCAGCGCGATGCGGAACACCTCGCCCGCGCCGTCGGCCAGCAGCGCCACGCCGAGCGCGATCAGCGCCAGACCCAGCCCGTCGGCCTTGGTCAGCGCGTGCAGGCGGCAGAAGATGTCGGGAAACCGCAACAGTCCGACTGTCCCGGCGACAAAGAACACGGTGCCCAGACCGATCAGGGCAGCGGCGAGAAACTCCAGCATCACCCGACCCTCCGCGAGGCCAGCACCACGAAGGCCACCAGCGCCACTGCCGTCAGCAACCCGAAGACCATCGCCACGTCCAGCAGCGCGGGCAACTCCATCAGCCGCGACAGGATCAGCAGGATCGCCACGGCGGCCGTCCCGAAAAGCTGCGCCGCCATCATGCGCTCGGCGGCGCCCGGTCCGCGCAGCACACGTATCAGCCCGGCAAGGATGCTGGTCAGCAGCACGATGAGGATGAGGGAAAGAAAAACGGTCATTCGGAAATCTCCAGGAACTCAGGACAGTGCGAACATCGCCGCGACACGTGTCTCAAGCGCGTTCAGATCGGCCTCGAGGTTGGCGCGGGTGTCGAGCATGTGGACCACCACCGTGTCGCCCGAAACCTCGGCGGTCAGTGTGCCGGGCAACAGGGTGATGGTGTTGAGGAACAGTACTCGCGGCGCGCCAGCGGGCAGGGCTGGCGTATAGCGGCGAAAGCCGGGGCGCAGGGGCAGTTTCGGGTCGAACGCGCGCAGCGCCACATCGATCGCGCCGCGCACCGACTGCACCGCGAACCACAGGGCGAATGCCAGGGCGCCGCGCGGGCTTAGCCGCCAGGCCGAACTTGCGGGCAGCACGAAGACCAGCGCCGCCCCGGCCAGCACCGCAGGCACACCGAAGGCCAGCGCGTCCAGCCGGAAATCGGTCAGCACGGCCCAGATCAGCCCCAGTGTCAGCGCCACGAGGAAAAAGCGCCGCCACGGGGATGCGGGCGCGGCCTCCAGCTTGACCACGCTGCCGCGATTCTCGGGCTGCGGGGGCGTGCTGTCTGTCTGGCGTTCAGTCTGACGCATCGGTGCCTCTGTGGCCGTCGGTTACGGAAAGAGCGAGCCGACCTTGCGAGCCTGCGCGCCGGTTCGGGGTGTAAACGTTCCAGGCCCGGATTTCATCCCGCGCCATGTCGAAAACCGGCGCACGGTTCACGCTCCCGTTACCCTTGGATGAAAGTGCACGTTGCTGCGTTTTCAAGGTGTCAAACCGATGGAGGACACCATGACGATGACAGAGAGTGTGCCGCAGAACGCAATCCACGGTCGCCGCAGGGATGGTCTGGTCGGCCTCTGGGGCCGCATGATCCATCGCGACCGCGAAGCCTATGAGAGCTGGCTGGAAGACCGCGACCTGACTGCGGTCACGGCGAATCTGCTGCGCCTGAATGAGCGCCAGCTGAACCGGCTGGGCCTATCGCGCGCGACGCTGGCGATGGATGTTGAGGATATGGCGCTGCGCGCGAAGCGAGAGGCGCAGATCGGCATGGAAATCCTGCGCCTCGTGTC
>PXES01000068.1 GCA_003564655.1 Paracoccaceae bacterium | reverse complement strand
TGATCGCGGGCTGGCGGCGGCTGCGGGCGCTGCGCACGCTGCTGGCGGAAACGGGTGATCCGCGCTTCGGCACGGTGTTGGCGCTGCTGCGCCGCCCCGCTAGCGCGGCGGAGGCCTATCGCGCCATGGTCGAGGAGAACGAGATCCGCGCGGGAATTTCCTATTATGAGCGCGCCCGTATCGCGGCCCGCGCCGCCCAGGCCGGGGTGCACCCCAACCCCCGCGCCGCCATCGCCGCGCTGTTCGCTGCGGCCCCCCGCGCGCGGCGGTCCAAGATCGCGAGCTTTCTGGTGCTGCATGAGGCGCTGGACGACCGGTTGCGCTTTGCCAGCGCCATCCCCGAACGGTTGGGCCTGGCCCTGTCGCGCGCGCTGGAGCGTGAGCCGGGGCTGCGCGCACGGCTGCGCGAGCGGCTGCGCAAATCGGTACCGGAAACGGCGGCGGCGGAACTGGCCCTGCTGGAGCGCGCGCTCGGCCATGGCGACAGCACCGCTGCGGAGACGGCACAGGCGCCGGAGAGCACCCCCAAACCCGACAGCCCGGGTCCTGCTGACCCGCCCTCGCCAGAGCCACCCTCGTCAAAAAAGAACCAGCGCGAGGAAATTCGCCCCGGCCTCTGGCTGGAAACCGAGAGCGGTTCCTCCCGCGCGCGGCTCACCCTCTCAGGCGCGGCGGTCGATGATGCTCTGCGTGACCGGCTTGTGGCCTGGCTACGGGGGCAGGGCTCGTGAAAATGCGCGACATCGCAGGTGGTCGTTTCGGGGAAACGGAAGCCGGGCGTAACCCCGGGCTTGCCCGAAGCGCATGAAGGCGCGGAAATTACACCGCGTTCCCGGACGCTAATCGGCGAATATGCGCTTCATAGCTGAACCTCTCCTCCACAAGCGCGCGTGCACGGGCCACATGAGCGGCGTAGGCGGCTGGATCGGCATGCAGGCGCCGCGCCATATGCACTGCCGTCTGCGGTGTGGCATAGAGGGCGGCGTCGCCGAAGAGGACACGATATTGTTCGGGCAGGATCACCGGTACACCGGCGGCCATTGCCTCAATGATGGTGCGTCCAAAACTCTCGACCCAGTCAGGATGGGCGAAATAGATCCAGATATCGACGTCCGCCAGAAAATCACGCGGGTGTTTCGCGCCGAATTCGTGCACGACCCAGTTGCCGGGCTTGCGACCCAGGATCCCTTCGGCCGTGGCCGCGCCGCCCAGGACATGGATCTCGACGTCGTTATCCTCAGGATAAGCGGCCAGAATGTCCTCGGCAGTGTCAGGCCATTTATGGGGGCTGTCACGAGAGTGGCGCCCGATACGCAGTTTGCCCCCCTGTCGGCGCGCGTGCGTGGGCACGTCCCAACCTGAGAGATCAATGATATTGTGCCAGTCAACGGGCGACAGGTCGATATGGGCCAGCTCATCTGCATGGTGTTGGTGCAGTGCTGCGCGCACCAGCGGGCCGATAGGGTGCCAGACTGCTCCGGGGCCGAATTGCGCGCGCAGGACCTGGGCGCAATCGGCCATGTGGTAGCGGCGGCGCGCCTCATGGCCATAATCGCTCATCGGAGGCTGGTTGACGATGACACGAATGGCACGCGCGCGGATACGGGGAAGAAATCGTTGCGGATACCACAGCACTGGTGGGTAGCGGATCACCAGCAGATCGCAGGAGACCTCCATCCCCGATCCCAGCAGGATGACGCGCTCGCCGTCGATCTCGGCGCGGATCTCGGGCTGCAAGGGGCGGTCGAGATCGTGAAAGTCATAGCGGTACATGGGCAGCACCCCGGTACGGATGCCATGGGCACGCTGGCAGGCCAGTTCCTGCGCGTTGGACATGTTGTTGCCCCCGCGCAGTCTGAAGTCCGAAGCCAGGATGACATCGAAATGTGTGCTGTCCTTTGGTGTTCCTGTCGCAACGCGACGCAGCGGCAGCGGAATGGCCTGCGGGTTGGTCTGTGCCAGCCCATCGGGGGCGGCATCATGGAGTTGCCGCAGCAGCGGGCGATGCAGGGTGCGATCCGGCAAACAGGCTTCGGGCAAGGCGGTGAGGGTGGCATCGGCCAAGAGGTCCGGCCCGCCTGTCAGCGGGTGGATCACTTTGTCGCCACAGCTGGTGCGGATACGTATCAGAAGATCCTCATCCGCGCCCAGGGGCATATTTTCCCAGCCACCAAAGACGTTCTGCACGGTCCGGAGATGCAACAAGGCGCTGAGTGAATCTGGCGGGGCAGGCGTATCTGTGGCTGCGGGGAGGGGGGTACGCAGATCGTCGGTAATCTCGGCCCGCGTTGGCAGCACCCCCAGTCTGGCAGGCACTTCCACCAGCGCCTGCACGGCACGGGCCAGCCAGTGCGGTAGCGCCAGATCGCCCGCGCGCAGAAGTGCGACCGCTTGTCCGCGCGCATGCGCAAGCCCCAGCGTGGCCGCAGCAAAGACCCCGGTGTCAGGCGGCAAAGGCACTACACGCAGGAGATCAGACCGGTCGGCAGTCAGGTCGGGCAAGGGCGCGCCGCTGGCATTCAGCAACAGGATTTCATGGGGTCGGTGGTCCTGGTGCATCAAGCTGCGCAGCGTGGCAAGCAGGGCGTCGGGCCGCGTATCCTCAGGCCTGCAGAGCGGGACCATCACGGAAACGCGTAGCGCTTTACGGCGCGGGAAGGCTGATGGTGTCTTTGGTTCCGCGACCAATTGCGCCCGGGCTGGTCCTGCAATCTGAGGGTCAAGGCGCATCGGTGCCAGCCCCTGCGCGACGAGCGCCCGGTTCAGCCATTTCAGGCGGTCTTCCGGTGTGGTTTCATGCGCCATGCAGAAGAGTAGCGCCTCTGGGGTATGGCCATGATCCGCATTGGCCATGATGTCTGCCGCCATCCCGGAAACCTGAGCCTGTGCAGTGCCTGCCTCTGCGTTCGGGTGCAACCGAAGCGCCAACGCCACTGTCAGGAGTTTCAGACGGCGCTGCATGTCAGGGGGCAGGGCATCATCCTGCATGGCTATCGCCAAGCTGCGTGCTGCCTCCTCCAGTGCCAAACGTGTCGTCGGGCCTGCTTCGGACCAATGCGCCAGGGTCCCGTCCAATGCCATCCGGGCCAGGTACAGATGTGCCTGTGCGCGTTGTACCGGGTTGCAGGTCTGCTCGGCAATTTCGGTGAGCGTGCTGCGAACAGGGGCGCAAAACCCCAGCTCGTCATATTTGCGGCGCAGGTCTTTCAGCTGTCTGAGAGTCCGATTCAAAATGGTCTGAATGATTTCAGGCTCTTGCGAGGAGGCGGGTGAGGCGTCTGATGTGGGCGACAAGCAGCCATGCCTCGGCGCTCTCGACGGTTCTTTCCCAATCCCTC
>PXES01000358.1 GCA_003564655.1 Paracoccaceae bacterium | reverse complement strand
CGCGAGTGGGAGCGTCGCGTCGCGCTCGACTTCTGCCTGCCCGGCGGTGCCTGCATCTACAGCCGCGATGCAGGTGTGCGCGTGCATGGGCGATACAGTCGGTCCTTTCCGCAGAAATCGCTGCGTCTCTATGCGCGGAATTATTACGGGGATCGCCGGTTCCGGGCCGATCTCTTCCACGGCTCGGAGCCCGTGCCGCTGGGCCATCGTCGGCTGATCCTGCGCAATTCCGGGCAGGACAATCCGCAGACGATGCTCGCCGACGGGTTCTTGCAGTCGCTGATGACCGGGCTGGTTGCCGACACGCAGGCCTACCAGCCAGTTGTCGTCTTCCTGAACGGCGAGTACTGGGGCATTCACAACCTGCGCGAACGCTATGACCGGCATTATCTCGAACTCGTCCATGGTGCCGACCCCGATGATGTCGAGATCCTGAACAACTCCGGCGCGCGCGACGGGCTGCCCGCAGAGGTTGCGGCGGCGTGGCATCAGACGCTGGACGAGATCGGGGCGTTGATCCCGCAAGACCCACGGTTCGAGGAACGCGTCGACGCCCGGCTCGACATCGACAGCTTCCTCGATTTCATCATCGCGCATGTGTTCGTTGGCAATGACGATTGGGTGTGGAACAACGTGCGCTGGTGGCGCGCGCCGGAACGGTCCGAACACCCCGTCGCCGGCGTCCAGGATGGCCGCTGGCGCTGGCTGATCAGCGATTTCGACGAATGGGGCGGGCGTGTGGGAGACCCGGCCTACGACAATTTTGGCCGTCGCCTCGCGCCAACCGAAGATCGCCGCCATGGTGACGGGTTTCCGTTCCTGTTTCATCACCTGATGTTGAACGACGCCCTGCGCGCGCGTTTCCTGAACCGCTTCGCGGATCTGATGAACACCGCGTTGCCCCCCGAGGTGACGCTGCCAAGACTGAAAGAGGCAGCCGCGCGGATCGCGCCGGAAATCCCGCGCCACCTTGCACGCTGGCGGCCCGAACGCACGCTTGCGGACTGGCACGCGGATATCGACCGGCTGCGCGATTTCCTGCGCGAGCGTCCGGGCTACCAGCGCGCGCAGCTGGTCGCGGCCTTCGCGCAGGCCGGAACCGGGCAGGTCAAGGTCGCGACCACGCCGGTCGCGCGTGGCACGGTACGGATCAACACTGTGCGGATGCCGGGTCGGGCGGACGGGGGCGGCGGCATATGGACCGGCACCTACTTTCGGGAGGTTCCCGTCACGCTAGAGGCCATCCCCGCCAAGGGCTACCGCTTTGCGGGATGGACGGGGCTGGATGGCGACGCCGATACCCCACTGATTACTGTCGTGCCGAATGAAGAACCGGCAATTCTTCGCGCGAACTTCCTTCCGGAGTGAACAGCTCGACGCCCGCGTCGGCCAGCCCACTGGCAATCCTGTCCATGAACCGACATGCTGCGCAGAGAACCGCAACCACAGAAAGGGGCCGCGATCATGGCGACACATGTAGTGGTGACGGGACGCGTTCAGGGCGTGTCGTTCCGGGCGTGGACGCGCGAGCAGGCAGAGGCGCGCGGCGTCTCGGGCTGGGTGCGCAACCGCGCGGACGGATCGGTGGAAGCCGTCCTCGCAGGCCCTGACGCGGCGGTCGAGGCGCTTGTCGCGGCGCTGCACGAGGGCCCGCCTGCGGCAAAGGTCGCGGCGGTGCGGGTGAACGATGCCGAGCCTCCATCCGAACCCGGCTTTCACATCACGGGGTGAACAACGATGGACCGGGTGCAACCCGAACCCCCGCCCGAAGGCCGGACAGGTATGAGATCACGGCGCGGCCGGGCCAGCCCCCGCATAGCCTGTGTGACGACCGCGAGAAGGCGCTAAAGGTCGCCATCGGCCGCGCATTGCGCGCCTTTCGCACGCAGAAGGGCATGACCGGCGGGCAGCGGCGATATCGTCGGTAATAAACCATTCACCTTGCTTGATGTTCCCGGATCACGCCGCTAGCGTCCAGAGCGGATCTTAATGGGGGTGGTCGGATGTGCGGCATTGTCGGGCTGTTTCTGAAGGACAAGGCGCTGGAGCCGCAACTCGGCGCCATGCTGACCGAGATGCTGGTCACCATGACCGACCGCGGGCCGGACAGTGCCGGGATCGCCATCTATGGCGGGGGCGCCGAGGGGCGGGCCAAGCTGACCGTCCAGTCGGACCAGCCGGATGCCGACTTCGCCACGCTGGCCGAGGATCTGGGCGCGGCGCTGGGGGCCGATGTGACGCTGCGGCGCAAGGACACCCACGCGGTTCTCGACCTGCCCGCCGCGCAGGCCGCCGAGGCTCGCGACGCGCTGGCGGACCTGCGCCCCGGCCTGCGGGTGATGAGCGATGGCGCGGCGATTGAAATCTACAAGGAAGTCGGCCTGCCGCGCGATGTCGCCCGCCGCTTCGATCTGGCCATCATGGGCGGCACCCATGGCATCGGCCACACCCGCATGGCCACCGAATCCGCCGTCACCACCGACGGCGCCCACCCCTTTTCCACCGGCGCGGACCAGTGCCTTGTCCACAACGGCTCGCTCTCGAATCACAACAACTGGCGGCGGCGGCTGAAGCGCGAGGGGCTGCGCATTGAAAGCGCCAACGACACCGAGGTCGGCGCCGCCTATCTGACGTGGAAGATGCGGAACGGGGCCTCCCTGGGCGAGGCGCTGGAGGGCGCGCTGGACGATCTGGACGGGTTCTTCACCTTCGTGGTCGGCACGCGTGACGGCTTCGGCGTGGTGCGCGATCCCATCGCCTGCAAACCCGCCGTGATGGCCGAGACCGATCAATACGTCGCCTTCGGCTCCGAATACCGCGCCTTGGTCAACCTGCCGGGGATCGAAGGCGCCCGCGTCTGGGAGCCCGAACCCGCCACTGTCTATTTCTGGAAGCATTGAGCCATGCAGAGCATCGACCTTGCCACCACGCCCCTTCGCGAGATGAACGCGACACTGCAGGCGCAGGCGGCGCAGACCAACGCCACGCAATGGGAAATCCTGAATCCGCGCGGCGCGCACGCCATTGCCGTGGGGCTGGACGCGCCCATCGAGGTCACGGTGCGCGGCTCCACCGGATACTACTGCGCGGGGATGAACAAGCAGGCGACCGTGCATGTCGCGGGCTCCGCCGGGCCGGGGGTGGCGGAAAACATGATGTCCGGCACGGTCATAATCGACGGCGATGCCAGCCAGTATGCGGGCGCCACAGGGCGTGGGGGGCTCTTGGTGATCCGGGGCAATGCGGCCTCGCGCTGCGGGATCTCGATGAAGGGGATCGATATCGTGGTGCAGGGCAGCATCGGGCACATGTCGGCCTTCATGGGGCAGGCGGGCAATCTGG
>PXES01000256.1 GCA_003564655.1 Paracoccaceae bacterium | reverse complement strand
GCCGGGCAGGATGTCGGCGAAGTTCAGCACAACACCCAGGTTGGCGTGACCTTCGGCGCGCAATCGCGCCATGGCCAGCCCGTGCGCAAGCTGGATGTGGTGCATCGCCCGCGCCGTCGCACGGATGTCGCGCAGCCCCGGAGCGTGGTGCCCCTCGAAATGCGACAGCCAGCTTACGCACCACGGCTCGTTGATGGTGGCGGTGCGCGCCACCCGGTCGCCGAGGCGGGCCATCACCACGGCGGCGAAATCGGCGAAGCGCTCGGCCGTGTCGCGATTGGCCCAGCCGCCGTGATCGGCAAGCGCCGAGGGCAACTCCCAGTGGTACAGCGTCAGATAGGGGGCGAGCCCGCGCGCAAGCATCCCGTCCACAAGCCGGTCGTAGAAATCCAGCCCCTGCGCATTGACCGTCTCGCCATCGGGCATCACCCGCGCCCAGGAGGTCGAGAAGCGGTAGGCATCAAGCCCCGCGTCGCGCAGCAGGTCGAGATCGCCCTCCCAGCGGGTATAGTGCTCGCACGCCCGCGCGCCGTCCTCGTTGCGGATGACATTGCTGCCGGTGGCGGCGAAGCTGTCCCAGTGGCAGGGACCCGCGCCGCCAAGGGCATGGCCCTCGATCTGGTAGGCGGCCGTGGCGGCGCCGAAGGTGAAACCTGCGGGGAAGTCCGAGCGCCGGGGCATGGGGGGCTGCGTGTCTGACATGGTGATCTCTCCGGTTGCGGCGCGTCGGACCGCGCCAGCGCGTCTGTCCCCGGGCTACACGCGATCCCGGCTGGCGAAAAGGGCCGACCGGATGGATACGCGCGATCCCGCGCTGCGACGACGAGGCTCGGGGCGTATTCGCGCGCAAGCTTGCCGTTTTGACTGTAGGGCAAGGGCTTGATGCGCGCGTCGGGCGTGCAGACAACGCGCCGGGACAGGACGTTCAGCGCGCGGGAGTTGGCGATATGCCGCCCATTTGTGCCAGACGCGGGGCGGGAGGGAGCCCGCGAGATCCCAGCGAAACGCAACATGACCGGCCGAATCCTCGCGCGCAGCCGACGCGAGAGCCGAGCAGTGGCCGCGAATCCTCTATTCGTGATGTCAGGTTGTATCTGGATGTCGCGATGTATCTGATTGAATCGCCTTGGTTCGCCCTGCTTTTGCCCGAGGCTCTGGCGCGCCAATCCACGCAAAGAAATATGCGCGCTGGCAGTGCACCCAACGCCAATGCGCAAATGCATGGTGAGGTCTCACGCACGTCCCAACGGCCCGTTGCCAAAGGCGCTTGCCCCGTGCTGTCGTCGGCCCCGCCCCTCGTGACAGGACTTCGAAACGTGCCGCCGACGATCTGCCTGCTGGTGCTTGTCGCCGCCGGGTTTGGCCTCTTTTACTGGCGCGGCGTGGATTTTTACCTCGGAATGAGGGCGCTCTAGCCCGCCTGGTTCTTCTACACGTTACCGGGATTCAGCCCGCTTGAGACCCTCCTTGCCGACGACAGGGACCCGATCCTCGCGCAGGTGGCTTTGCAATCCAGTTGGCGCCGTCCTGTGCCGGATAGCAGGGCATGATGGCCTCGGTGCTTGTACCGTGGGCCGCGCTGACCTTTGACCGACGCCGCTTGAATCTGCCTCGCGCAATCATCTTCGCGATCTTCGCCGTGGGCGCTGTCTTCGGGATGAACGCCATGCGGATCGCGATCTTCCTCTATATCGGCATCCAGGTCGCCGCCGACGTTCCGATTGGCGGGTCTCATTCGAGTTTCGAGACGCTGAGCCTGCTTGTGGTGGTCGGCCTCGCCCGGGTGGCGCTGCAGCATCCGGTCTTTTTTCGGTAATCGGACGGAAACGCGCCTCGGGTGGTGCATCGCCCGCTTCAGGATTGCAGTGAAGATGTCCCGCCGAGCCCCGACAGCATGGCAAGGGCGTCGCATTCGGGTCTCCGAACGCCGCCGCGCTTTCCGCTGGACGCGGGAGAGGACCGAACGGAGCGTCGCGTGCGGCCCCAATTCGCGATCCGGGTTTGCGAAATGCACCGTACAGGCTGGCTGCAACCGGAATTTCATCCGTGAGCCGGCAGCTTCGACAGCGCCCCGCTTGCATTCCACGGGACAAGGGGTAGGAAGCGTGTTATGCAGGCTGCAAAGGCGGCAGCACTCCGCTGGTTCTGCTCAACCTCTTGTTGTACCTACCGGATTTGGGTCACGCACATGGTATTTCGTATCGTTCTGAAGCTTGTCTTCGCCCTTGCCTTGGTCGTCATACCCCCCGCCGCGAAGGCTCAGGACGGTGAGGTCGTCGCGACTGTCGGAAACGCGCGCGTCACGGTCGCCGATGTCCAGCAACGGCTCTCGACGACAGGCGGCCCGCGTCCGGACGAGTTGCTGGACGAAGCGATCGAGCGCGTGATCGACGAGTTGGTGGCAGAGCTGATGGTCGAGCGCCAGCTTGCCCGGATGCCACAAATCGACCGGCAGCTCAGTGCCGCGATCAACCGGGCCCGGCGTCAGGTCATGCTGGAGTTTTTCCTCCAGGACCGGATCGAGCGGACTGAAGCGCCCGACGAGCAGATCGAGGAATTCATTGCCGCAAACCCGCAATATTTCGGGGACCGCGCCAGCTTCTGGCTGAACCAGTTCCTTGTTATGCTGCCCGAGGACGAGGATCGCGCGCCCTATGACGCGGCTTTGGCCGAACTTCGCGAGGGGCCGGTCACCCCCGAGCAGATCCTCGTGTTCCAGCGCCGCCTTCTGGATGCCGATGTGTCGTTCCAGCGCCAGGCTGTCTGGCGGTCGTCCGAGCAACTGTCCGAAGACCGGCTCGAGCGCCTGGAAAGGCTTTACGCTTCGGGCGAGCAGATCGAGGAAGTCGTGGCCGGCCAGCAGGCGGAGGTTCTGATCCTGCTGCAGCGCGTTTCAGACACGGTCGACCCAGAGGCGCAACGCTCGCAGATCGCCCGCGGGATCGTGCAGCAATCCATCGCCGCACAGCGCGACGCCCTGATCGCCGAGCTCGCCGAGAGCGCGCGGCAGATGGAAGAGGCCGGGCAGGACATCGAACAGACGGGCGCGCCGGATGTTGGTGCGCCCGATGACGAAGCCTCCGAGATGCCCCCCGAATTCGCCGAGTCGGTCGAGGCGCCCGCCCCCGAAGCCGTACAGACAAGCCGCCAATGGCGGCCGTGGATGTTCGTCGTTTTCGGCGGGCTGGGATTGATGCTGCCGCTGGTGCTGTGGTCCGGCACGGGGGTCACGCGGTCGCTGCAGGACAATGCGGCATGGCTCTTGCGGGCGCGCCTGGGTGTGGCGGCCGTGGTGATGCTGGGGCTGGGGGCAATGGCCTGGGTCGTCAGCCGCCTGTCGCCGTTGCTCGGG
>PXES01000371.1 GCA_003564655.1 Paracoccaceae bacterium | reverse complement strand
CTGGCTGTATGCGCGGATCGGGCATCCGGTAACGTGGGCCGGGGCGGCCATCACGATGCTCGAGCGGCGGCTGAACACCCCGGCGCCGGGGCGGCGGGGCCGCGGCGCGCTGGCCGTGGCTCTGGTCGTCGGTTGTGTGGCGGTGGCAGCTCTGGCCGTGCAACTTGCGCTGCCTGCGGGCTGGGTCGGGGTTGCGGTTGGGGGTGTGCTTGCCTGGCCGTTGGTTGCGATGCGGTCGATGCACAGCCATGTCGCCGCTGTGGCCGCCCCGTTGGAGGCTGGCGACACCGAGGCCGCGCGTGCGGCGGTGGCGATGATCGTCGGCCGCGACCCGGCGCTGCTCGACCCGCCGGGCATTGCGCGCGCGGCGCTGGAAAGCCTGGCCGAGAACACTTCTGACGGGATCGTGGCGCCGGTCTTCTGGGGCGCGCTGGCGGGACTGCCGGGTATTGCGGCCTACAAGGCCATCAACACGCTTGATTCGATGATTGGCTATCGCTCCGCACGCTATCGCCAATTCGGCTGGGCGGCGGCACGCCTTGATGATCTGGTGAACCTGATCCCGGCGCGGCTGACCGGGGCGCTGTTCGCGCTGGTCTCGGGGCGGGTCGGGGCGAGCTTTCGCTGCATGGGCCGCGATGCCCGGACGCATCGCTCGCCCAATGCGGGCTGGCCCGAGTCCGCGATGGCGGGTGCGCTGGGCGTGCGGTTGTCCGGGCCGCGCGCCTATGCCGAAGGCGTCGCCGCCGAGCCCTGGGTGAACGGCACAGCACCGGACCCGACCCCGCGCCACCTGCGCCGGGGGCTGGCGCTATATGCGCGGGCGATGGGGGTGTTGGCGCTTCTTCTGGGGGCGCTTGTCTTGCCGGGAGCCTGAAAGGGGTGTCGCGGCACCGACCAGGCGCGAGGATGCCGCCGTATCTCCGCTCCGTGGTCTTCAAGTACCGCATTCAGCGCGCACATTGGGTTATGCGTAGCAAAAGATTTCTTTTCCGCGCCTGCCATAGTATGGTCATCGAATTCCGCGCGTCTGATGTGGCGTGCCAGCGACTATGGGCGCACTGCTGTTTCTATGGGCAAGGCAGAGTCTGGGCATGATTTCTCAAGAAGACAGGCTTGGCAAACTTCACGCGCCGGGCACGGATCTGGTGCTTGTCGCCTTCCGAGGCACCGAAGGGGTCAATACCATCGGCGAGTTCGAAGTCGAGGTGTTGTCCGAGGGGGGGTCGGTTAACTTCACCAAGCTCCTCGGCAAGAACGTGACAGTCGAGATCGAGACGATCGACCCTGACCATCCGCCCCGGTTTTTCGACGGGATCCTCACCGAAGCGTCCGAGACCAACCTGCTTTGGGGGGGGATGGGATACAAGCTGATCCTGCGGCCATGGATATGGCTTCTGACTTTGCGCAAGAACCAGCGGATCTTTCATAACAAGACCGCACCGCAGATTATCGCCGAAGTCCTCGACGACTACAGCATGCCCCATCATGCACTTGTCCAAGGCGTGTTTCCCGAGTTGGAATACACAGTCCAGTTCGCCGAGACAGATTATGACTTCGTGACTCGGCTGATGTCGATGTATGGCATCAACTATGTGGCCAACCACTCGCTTGGTAGCCACATGATCTTTCTGTTCGACGAGGTCGACAGCCTGCCAGAGGCGCCGGGCGGCAGCCGTACGATTTACCCGACGGTCAAGCAATACCGCAGTGATCAGGAGCATTTCTATGATTGGCGATCCGAACGGCGCATGACCACCGGTCGCGTCATGATGCTGGATTACAATTTCGAGACGCCGACGAAATCGATGGATGCCCGGGAAGAGGCGTCGCCGGGCTACACACATGGCAAGATCGAGAGCTTCATCTTTCCGGGCGGCTATCCGGACAAGGGAGATGGCGAACAACTGGCCAAGACCCGGCTGAAGCAGCATTCGGCGCAGGACTGGCATCACTATGCCGAAGGGGATTGCCTCGGCGTGGGCCCCGGCATTCGCGTCACTGTCGACTCGCCCGATCGTGCAGAGCTGTCTGGTCGAACCTTTGTCGGGCTGTCCGCGACGCATCGGTTCGTGACCGAAGGATACCGCACTGGCGGTGGTGAGGCTGCAGAAACCGACAGCTACACTGCCACCTATGAATTCGCCGAGACGACGAACCCGGTTGCACCGCCCGAGGCACTCGCGACGACCCCGCGTGCGCACGGGCCACAAACGGCAATGGTTGTCGGCGATGGAGAGATAGACTGTGACAAACACGGTCGAATCCTCGTCAAGTTCCATTGGGATTACAACGAAGAGCATTCGATGCGCTGCCGCGTTGCGCAGCTTTGGGCGGGCAACAAATGGGGCGGCATCGTCATCCCGCGCGTCGGAATGGAGGTGATTGTCGAGTTTCTCGGCGGCGATCCCTCGCAGCCTATTGTGACCGGATGCGTCTATAACGAAGACAACAAGCCGCCCTTTGATCTGCCCGGCGACAACATGATCAGTGGGATGAAGACCAACACCACCCCGGGGGGCGGCGGTTACAACGAGCTGGTCTTTGACGACACCTCTGGCAACGAGGAAATGCGCATCCACGCGCAATACAACCTGAATGGCCGGGTTCTCAACGACCATACCTGGATCGTCGAGAATGATCGCACCACCGAGATCCATAACAACGAGAAACTGACCGTCGGGAAGAATCGCGACACCGAGATCGGGATCAGCGACACGCTCGATGTGACCGACACGCTCAAGATAACCGCTGGTCAGAAGATTTTGCTTCAGGTCGGGTCAAGCAAGATCGTGATCGACAACATGTCAGTCACGATCGAGTCCCCGACCATCGAACTCAAGGCCGCGATGGAGTTCAGGTCACAGGCCGGCATACAGTCCGAACACAAGGCCGGGGGGACTTATCAGGTTTCCGGCAGTATCGTGTTGATCAATACGTGATCCCGCCGCCCGGTTCCGCACTTTGCGGGCGGTGGGCGATGGCGGGCAAAGATAACAGAAAGAGGCAGGCACCATACAGATCGGGAGCAATAATGACAGGCAGCATGATGATGGAACCGGAAACAGGATCACAGGGAAGCCCCCCGCCAGAGACCGCTCATTCAGCGGCGTTGCGATGCCATCTGGCCGAAGCCCTGTTCGCCGAGATGCCGCAGATCGCCGAGGACATGGACGCCCGCCCCCGCAAGGGTGAGGTCGGCACCGAGTTCGCGCGGCGGTTGCTCGACAGCCCCACCCCGGAAGAGGCCGTGACGTTCATGGCGCAACTCTTCACCAGGCGCGTCTCGATCTGGTGGGGGCATGAATGCCTGCGCTATCTGGAGGGGTTGCTCGACCCGCTCGACGCCGAGATGATGGCACTCTGCGCGGCTTGGGTCGCCAGTCCGGACGAGGAGCACCGCCTTCAGGTCGCAAACAGTGCCGCTGCCTGCCCGACCCGCAGCCCGGGCGTGTGGCTCGCGCTTGGAGCCGGCTGGACCGGCGGCTCATTGGCACCACCTGAAAGCCCGGTGGTTTCGCCGCCGCGCTTCCTGACCGGGCGCGGCGTGAATGCCGCCGTACTCTCGGCACTGGCGCGCACCCGGCGCGCGGACCGGCAGGAGACGCTCGAGACCTTCATCGCGATGGCACAGGATCTGGTCTGACCCTGCAGACTGATTCTATAGCCGCTTGTGCGCAGTCAACGGGCCGTCGTCAGCGATGCGTGCAAGCGCCGGGGCAAGGGCCTCATGAGCGACCGACATGCTGTGTGCATTGGCGTGAAGGATCGTATCGGGCGCGCTGACCCAGGCGACATGGCCGGGCCAGAACAGCAGATCGCCGCGTTCCGGGGCTGTTCCCGGCGGCAGGGCGATGCCAAGCGCGGTTTCCTGCAGATCGCTGTCGCCGGGGCAAGGCCGGTCGCAGGCGTGCAGCGCCAGCTGCACCAGCGCCGAGCAGTCGAGGCCCGCAGAACTGTTGCCACCCCAGAGATACGGCACCCCAAGCAGGCTTTCCGCGACGGCCACCGGATCGTGTGCGGGCGTCTCCAGCGGGGCGAGGTGCTGCTCGGGTAGCCAGAACCCGTCATCACAGCGCAGAAATCGCCCGGTGCCATCGGTGATCGCCACGCGAGCATTCAATGACAGGGCGGCGTGTTCGGGGCTCTTGAGGTCAGGGCGCGTGTAGAGATGCGTCGCCGGTGCGCTGATGCGATGCGTGACCGGATGATCCGGCCCCAGCACTGCCTCGGGCAGCCAGCCACAATAGCCATCGGGCTCGGCCCTGATATAGGCAAACCCGTTCTGCCGGTCGATCACGCAAACCCGCGCACCGCGCAGCACCTGTCGGTCGCGCGGGCCGGATGGTGAGCGCTGCAGGTCTGCCAGCGACGCGCGCAGCCGCATCATCTGCCCGTCACTGAAGTCCGGCGCGTCGATCAGTCCCCGCAGGCTGGTATGGGCAACGCGGCCGCTGAAGGGCGTTATGCGCGGGTCGTGCTCTCGCCGCGTCATGGCAGTATCGCTTGCTGGCTTAGGGTGTGGGCGGGGCTGTCCTGCCCTGCCGGGACGTACGCGCGATAAAGCGCCCTCGGGGTGTGCCCACCCACCCACCCCGCACGCCCCGAGGGCGCGTTCCCGGCGGGATCGAAAGGGATATGCGGATGCTGCGTCACACGCCCAACAGGCGAGGCAGTGCCGCGTGCAGCGCGCGCGCGCCCTGCCCGACCCCGCCCTTGGGCCTCGCCGGGGCAGATCTGGGTTGGTATCCGTAGATGTCGAAATGCACGAAGCGCGCCGTTTTTTCCACGAAACGGGGCAGGAAGAGTGCTGCCGTGACCGCGCCGGCCATGCCGCCCGAGGGCGCATTGTCCAGATCAGCGATGCCGGGCTCGATCAGTGTCTCGTAGGGTGGGTGCAGCGGCAGCGGCCAGACCGGATCGGCCACCTGTGTGCCCGCCTGCATCAGCGCCGCGCTGATCGCGGCGTCGCGGGTGAAAAACGGCGCGATATCCGGCCCCAGCGCGACCCGCGCCGCGCCCGTCAGCGTCGCCATGCAGACCAGCGCATCCGGGGTTTCCTCATCGGCGAGGCTGAGCGCATCAGCCAGCACGAGCCGCCCTTCGGCGTCTGTGTTGTTGATCTCGACACTCGCCCCGTTGCGGGCGATCAATATGTCACCGGGGCGCATGGCGTTGCCCGCCACCGCATTTTCGACCGCCGGGACCAGCACCCGCAGCCGCACCGGCCAGCCGCGTGCCATGATCATCTGCGCGAGCCCCATCACGGTGGCCGCGCCACCCATGTCCTTCTTCATCAGCCCCATCGACCCGCCGGGTTTGAGGTTCAGCCCGCCGGTGTCGAAACACACGCCCTTGCCCACGAGCGTCAGGCGCGGTCCGGTCGTGCCCCAGCGCAGGTCCAGCAGCCGGGGCGCGCGGGTCGAGGCGCGCCCGACCGCATGGATCAGCGGCAGATTCGCCGTCAGCAGGTCGTCTGCCGTGGTGACGTTCAGCGTCGCGCCATGTGCCTCGGCCAGCGCACGCATCGCGCCTTCGAGCTCTTCGGGGCCCATATGCGAGGCGGGTGTGTTGATCAGATCGCGCGTCAGCGCCTCGCCCGCGGCAATGGCTGCGATTTCGGCGTGGTCGATCCCCTCGGGCGCGGCGAGGCTGGCCAATGCTGGCGCCGGGCGGTCGCGAAAGCGGTCGTAACGGTAGCCCGCCAGGCACCAGCCCAGCGCCTCTTGCGCAAGTTCCGCCGGGGACAGGTCGTGATACAGCGTGAACCCCTGCGCAGGCAGGCGCGACCTCGCGCCGCCAAGCGCAAAGCGTCCGCGCGCACGGTCCCTGGTGCTGCCATGACCCACCACGGCGCAGCCCAGCGCGCCATCCGCGCTCGGCACAAGGGCGACGCTACCCGCGCCTGCGGTGAAGTCGAGCGTTTCCAGCCAGTCCGTGACGGAAACGGGCTGCGTGGCTTTCCAGTCGGAAAACCGTTCGGTGCTGACCAGATGCAGCGGGATTGTCGCGGCTCCCGGAACCGCGAAATCAAGCGCGGCGAAAGTGTCGGTCGAGGGCATGGGCGCGGTCCGTCAGGTTTGCTCGAACGTCACGATAGGCAGACGACGGCCCAAGGGAAAGGGGCTAGGGTGTCAGCCGTCCCCCTCGGGCATCAGCGAGGAGTGATGCTCGATGATCTTCCACCCTTCGGGTTCCTTCAGATAGACGAAGGTGAAGCGGCCCATCACGCTGCGCTTCTCCCCATCCTCTTCCAGCTCGAAGCAATAGACGCCGGAATTCACAGCAACGCGGTCATAGACGCGGATCTTCCGCTGGATGATCTTGCCCTGCGGTTTCAGGCGCAGGAAATGGGTGAAGTAATCCTCGATCGCCTGAGGTGTGTCCCGCACGATGTTCGACAGGGTCGGCTCCAGCGTCGCATCCGGCGAATAAAGGGCCACGACACATTTCGGATCGCAACTGCGCAACGCGCGATTCCAGTCCTCGAACAGCCCCTCGATCACGGCCTCGGTCGCAATCTCATCCATCGTGTCATTTTGCGTCATTGTTTTCCCGCACTGATGTCACATCTGCCAACGCGTCGCGTCGATATCTTGGACAGGGCCGAAATGCCAGACGAATCGCCAGAGGGCGCGGGCGAACTGCCGATTTGCCCGCTCTGCGAGCGCCCGATCCCGCCCGAGGTGCCGCAAAGCCTGCACCACCTCATCCCACGGTTACGCGGCGGGAAGGGCGGGCCCGTCGTGCTGCTGCACCATATCTGTCACCGCGAGATCCACGCGACGCTGAGCGAGACCGAACTCGCCCGATCCTACAACACGATCCAGGCGCTGAGGGGGCATCCGCGTTTGGCGAAATTCATCGCCTGGGTTGCACGCCGGCCGCCTGGCTTCGCCTCAAAGGTTCCCAAGCGCGGGCGGCGGGGGCGGGCTTAGCGATTTGTTAGGACCTGCTGTCCATGATCACAGTGTCCCGCCAGCCAAGCGAAACGACCCATGCCAGAAAGTTACCCGACCGCCGCTTCCGACCCTGCCGCGCGCCGCCGCGAAACCCTTTCCGACCGGCAGGCGCGGGTCGGGATCATCGCCAATCCCGCAAAGATGGTTCTGCCCTACCATCCTCCGCGCGATGTCTGGGTGCGCTGGCCACGCCTGCGGTCGGCGCGCCGCGCGGGTGGGTCCGGGGCGCCACCGGTTTCTGCCGCTGACCCGATCCTCAGCGGTACTGCATTGCAAAGCTTCGCCCGCGACCTGCGCGAAGGGGCATCGCAGACCGAGGCGGGCTCACCCCCCGGCAAGGTTGGGGCGAACGCTACGGCCGAGCGGCTGCGTGACGATCTTCAGTCGCAACCCCCGCCCGATTGTGCGGTGTGGCTGAACGCCCAGCGCGAACGCGGGGCGGCGGGAAGGTTGCGGGGCGGATCCGGGGCGCAGCAACAGCATGTGTCAGAAAGCGGCAAGCATTCGGCAGAGCGGTCGGAGATGCGCGCCGCCGATGCGCCCCATCAGTTACGGGGTGTCGCAGATTACAGCGCAGATAGCGCGCATCTCACAATGCCGCGGCGCACTGATCGCGGGCTGGTCATGTCCGGCTTGGGCATTCTGTTGCTGGCGCTGGTGCTGATTGGTCTCTCTCTGGCGCTCCGATAGCCCGACGAAGTGACCGGCCTGTTGCGCTGGTCGATGTAGCGCCCTCTCTGCGCGAGAGCGGCTTTGACTACCTGCCGCAGGTCTTGTTGCGACCGTGATTTGCAGCGTACGGGGCGGGGGTATCGATAGGCCCCCGGCTTCCTGCGTATGAGACCGTTCCCTCTGTTGCGGCTTGTCGCCAGTCGGCGAACCTCGTCGAGTTGTCGCGCCGACCGGCCGCGTCGGCGCGGCAACGCGCGACCGATGCCGACGCGGCAGGCACCGGGGGGGCGCAGCTTGTGGCTTTGTCCGCACAGCCCGCGGCAACAGGGATTTTCACGAAAAACCCAGTTGGCACTGCTCGCCGAGTGACCTACTGTATTTCTGACAAGAGGAGCAGGACGCCCATCATGGCAAGACCCCGGATTGGGGCCCAGACGCAATTTTCCCGCCCGGTACGCCAGATCGTGATGATGCTGATCGTCATCGTGCTGGTGGCGCTCGGGACATGGTTTGCGTTTCCGGCTGTCTCGGGCATCTTTTTCGCCAATATCTGGTTGAACGGCTTCATCTTTCTGGTCTTTGTGATCGGGGTCTTCGCGACTTTCTGGCAGGTGATCCAGCTCAACCGCTCGATCATCTGGATCGAGGGGTTCGCCGCCGACACCCCCGGCCATGAAGCGACTGTCCCGCCCTCGCTTCTTGCGCCCTTGGCGGCATTGCTGCGGGGGCGCGGGCGGAGTTCGCAGATCTCCAGCGCCTCGGCCAGCTCGATCCTCGACTCGGTCGCAACCCGGCTGGACGAACTGCGCGACATCACCCGCTACATCATCAGCCTGCTGATCTTTCTGGGCCTGCTGGGGACATTCTACGGGCTGGCGACGACAGTTCCCGCCGTGGTCGATACCATCCGTTCGCTTGCGCCCGACGACAACCAGACCGGCATCCAGGTTTTCGACAACCTGATGATCGGACTCGAGGCGCAGCTTGGCGGCATGGGCACCGCGTTTTCCTCGTCGCTCCTGGGGCTGGCGGGCTCGCTTGTGGTGGGGATGCTGGAGCTTTTTGCGGGCCACGGCCAGAACCGCTTCTACCGCCAGCTCGAGGAATGGCTGAGTTCGATCACCCGGCTGGGTGTGGCGGGCGACGTCGAACCCGGCTCGGAAATGGGGGCGATGGTGCAGGTGCTCGATGCCATGGCCGAGCAGATGGAAGAGCTGCGCCGCAACCAGAGCGAGGCCGATCATGAGCGCGCGCAGCTTGACCAGGCGCTTGGCTTTCTGGTCGAGGCCATCGACCGGCTTTCAGCGGGCACTGCGGCCCCCGCGACAGCCAGCACGTCGCCCGATTTCGAGCGGCTTATTCAGGCGCAGGAGGCCTTGTTGGCGGAATACCGCCCCCTCGCCGAAGAGGGCGGCCCCCATGCCCAGGCCGAAATGCGCCTGCGTCTGCGCAACATCGACGCGCAGCTTCTGCGCATCGCCGAAGAGCTTTCGGCCGGGCGGATCGAGACGACGACCGACCTGCGCGCCGACCTGTCGGGGTTGACCCAGGCCGTGCGGCAACTGTCGCGGGTGGGCTTCGGCATGCGCCGGGACGAGGGCTGACGCCATGCCGCTGGCGCGCAGGGCAGGGCAGCGACGCGATGTCAGCGCGGCGATCTGGCCCGGTTTCGTCGATGCGATGACCGCGCTTCTGCTGGTGCTGATGTTCGTGCTGTCGATCTTCATGATCGTGCAGTTCGTGCTGCGTGACACGATCACCGCGCAGGACACGGAACTCGAGGGGCTGTCGGCCGAGGTCGCCTCGCTGGCCGGGGCGTTGGGGCTGTCAAGGGCGCGTGTCGAGGCGCTGGAAGGCCAGGTTGACGATCTGCAGGGCGATCTGGGTGAGGCGCGCGCGCTGGCCGCCGCCCAGCAGGCGCAGATTTCGTCTTTGACGCGCGATCTGGATGCGCGCGGCGCCGAACTTGAGGCAGCGCAGGCGCAGATCACGGATTTCGAGGCGCAGGTGGCGTCGCTGATCGGGGCGCGTGATGCGGCGCTCGCGCGGGGCGAGGAACTCAGCGCCGATCTGGCCGAACTCGAGGCCGCGTAGGAGGTGCTGATCTCGGAACAGGAAGCGCTGCAGATGGCCCTTGCGTCAATGCGGGAGGAACGTGACAGCGAGGCAGAGGCGGCGCGTCTGGCCGCCGCGCGGGCCGACGCGGTCGAGGCCGCGCTGGCGCAGGCGCAGGCCGAGGCGGTGGCGCAGGAGGCGAGCCTGGCGCAGCTTGCTGCGGCGTTGGATCGGTCCGAGGAAGCGCGCCGCGCGGGGGTGGCAGCGCAGGCGGAACTCGAGGACTCGCTGGCGCAGGTGCTGGCCGATCTGGCGCAGGCCGAGGGCGAGCGCGATGAGGCGCGCACCGAGGCTGCAGCGCTGGACGAGACGCAGGCCGAAGCTGATGCGCTGCGGGCCGATCTGGACGCGGCGCAATCGCGGCTCTCGCTGGAGGAGGCGGCGCGGATCGCGGCGATTGCGCGCGCCGAAGAGTTGCAGGCCACGCTTGAAGACACGCAGGCGCAGGTCTCGCAGGAAGAGGCAGAGCGGCTTGAGGCGCTGGCGCGGCTGGCGGAGTTGCGCGCGCGGTTTGCCGAGACCGATGCGGCGTTGGACGCGGCCGAGGCGCAGGCCCTGGCCGAGGCCGCCGCCGCCGAGGCGCTGCGCGCGCGGCTGGCAGAAGTGGAGACGGCGCTGTCGGAACAGGAGCGCGCGCGGCTTGCCGATGCCGCTGCGGCCGAGGCTTTGCGGACAAGGCTGGAAGGGGCGGATGCCGAGCTGACTGCGATGACGCTGGCACTGGAGGAGGAACGCCGCCGCGCCGAGGAGACGCTGACGTTGCTGGCAGCGGCGCGGGCACGGGCCACGGAGGCCGAAGAGGCGCTGGCCGAGGAAGTGAGCGAGCGTGAACGGCTTGCTGCGTTGCGCGCACTGGCCGAGGACAGCCTGGCCGAGCAGGAAGCGCAGAGCGCCGTGGATGCGCGCCGCCTCGAGGTGCTCAACCAGCAGGTCGCGTCGTTGCGCGGCCAAGTGGGCAGCCTGCAGGAGTTGCTGGGCGAAGTCCGCGCGCGCGAGGAAGCGGCGCAGACCCAGATCGAAAGCCTGGGTGCGGATCTGAACATCGCGCTGGCGCGGCTCGCCAGCGAGGAACGCGCCCGCGCCGAGCGCGAGGCGCAGGAGCGCGAGCGGCTGGAAGGGTTCCGATCGGAGTTCTTCGGGCAGTTGCGGCAGGTGCTCGAGGGGCGGCAGGGGGTCGAGATCGTGGGCGACCGCTTCGTTTTCTCTTCCGAGGTTCTGTTCGAGGTGGGGTCGGCGGATCTGGCCTCGGAGGGGCGGGCGCAGATCGGCAATGTGGTGTCGATCCTCAACGAAGTTGCCGATCGCATCCCCCCCGAAATCGACTGGATCCTGCAGGTCGAGGGACATACCGACAATCTGCCGATTGCTCCGGGCGGCCGGTATGAGGATAACTGGGCGCTGAGTCAGGCGCGGGCGCTGTCGGTGGTGCGCTACCTGACCGAGGAGCGGGGTTTTCCGGCATTCCGGCTGTCGGCGGCGGGATTCGGCGAGTATCGTCCGGTCGACACGGCGAACACCGCCGAAGCGCGCTCGCGCAACCGGCGGATCGAGCTGAAACTGACCGAGCGCTGATCCGCATTGCATGATTGCAGGCCCGCGCGCCGCTTCGGCGGCAGGGCCCGCCCACCCACCCTCGCTGCGCGCCCGTTCCGGGCGCTTGCTTGCCCTGTCGCCGAAGCGGCGCGCGGGCCTGCCTCTTGCCGCGCTGCTGCGACGGGACTAGGATCCGAGTATCTTCATCCGCCAACACTCTCGGACCCTTATGCCCATCCGCAACCGTTTTGCCGAATTACTCCCCGAGCTTGCCGCGCTGCGGCGTGACCTGCATTGCCATCCCGAGTTGCGCTTTGAATGTCACCGCACGGCGAAGATCGTGGCCGACCGGCTGCGCGCCATCGGCTGCGACGAGGTGGTGGAGGGGATCGGCGTGACGGGGGTGGTCGGTCTGATCCGGGGTCGCGCGGGCGGGCGCGTGGTGGGGCTGCGCGCCGATATGGATGCGCTGCCGATCCACGAGGCGACCGGCAAGCCCTATGCCTCTATCCATCATGGCAAGATGCATGCCTGCGGGCATGACGGGCACACAGCCATGTTGCTCGGGGCGGCACAATACTTGTGCGAGACGCGCAATTTCGCCGGCACGGTCGCCGTGATCTTCCAGCCGGCCGAGGAAGGTGGCGCGGGGGCGAAGGTGATGTGTGACGCCGGTTTGATGGACCGCTTCGCCATTCAGGAGGTCTACGGGATGCACAACCGCCCTGGCCATCCTTTGGGCGAGTTCAACATCCGCGCCGGGGCCTTCTATGCGGCCTGCGACGAGTTCCGCATCACCATCGAAGGCAAGGGTGGGCATGCTGCCGCGCCCGAGCGGGGGGTCGATCCGGTGGTCCTGTCCAGCCAGCTGATCCTTGCGTTGCAGACCATTTCCAGCCGGTCTGCCGACCCGGTCGAGAATGTCGTGCTGTCGGTCTGCGGTGTCCGTTCGGATAGCGAGGTGCACAACGTCATCCCGCAGCGGGTCGAAATGCGGGGCACGATCCGCACTCATGATGCGGCCCTGCGTGCACGGGTGGAACAGCGTCTGCACGCGCTGTGCGAGGGGGTTGCGCTGGCTGGCGGCGCGCGCGCCGAGGTCGAGTTTGTCGAGGGCTATCCGGTGATGATCAATCACTCGGCCGAGACAGAGATCGCCCGCACTGTCGCGCTGGAGGTCTCTGGGCGCTGCCTCGAGGCGGGCTACAACATGGGTGGCGAGGATTTCTCCTACATGCTCGAGGAACGGCCTGGGGCTTATATCGTCGTCGGCGCGGGCGCGGGTCCGGGCCTGCATCATCCGGAATACGATTTCAACGACGAGGTCATTCCCTTCGGTGCGAGCTGGTATGTGGGTGTGGCCGAGGCACGGTTGGCCGCGTGATCCCGGATCAGCGTTTTTGCATTGGCGTTTTCCCCGGCAAAGCGCCCTTCCGGGGCAGTCTCACCCGACCAGCGGCAGCACCGCGGGTTTGGCCCGCCGCAACCTGATTCAGACTTGACACTGACCGGGGGCCAAGGTCCACTCCGCGTATGGGACAAGCGGTGTGGCCTTTCGGGCCGCATCCGGGACCCGCAAGGCTGCCGAGAATGAGCAGCGCTCTGACATGGAGGAAGATATGAAAAAGACACTGGCAACAGGGGCACTCGCCCTCGGGACCGCGATGGGGTCGGGCGCGATGGCGCAGGAAACCTTCATCTCGATCGGCACGGGCGGCGTGACCGGCGTCTATTACCCGGCTGGCGGCGCCATCTGCCGTCTGGTCAATCGCGACCGGGCCGAGCATGGCATTCGCTGCGGCGTGGAATCCACCGGCGGCTCGATCTTCAACATCAACGCCATCCGCGCGGGTGAACTGGAATTCGGCATCGTCCAGTCTGACTGGCAGTATCATGCCTTCAACGGCACGTCGCGCTTCGAGGAAGACGGACCGTTCGAGGGGCTGCGAGCGGTCTTCTCGCTGCACCCCGAGCCGTTCACGGTCGTGGCCCGGGCCGATGCCGGGATCTCGACCTTCGATGACCTCGAAGGCAAGCGGGTGAATATCGGCAACCCCGGTTCGGGGCAGCGGGCCACCATCGAAGTGGTGATGGAAGCGATGGGCTGGACGACCGACATCTTCAGCCAGGCGACCGAGCTGCCCCCGGCCGAGCAGTCACTGGCGCTCTGTGACAACAACGTCGATGCCATCGTCTATACGGTCGGCCACCCCTCGGGCGCGATCCAGGAAGCGACCACAGCCTGCGACACGGTGCTGGTGACTGTTGACAACGAGGCGATCCGCACGCTCGTCGAGGAGCGCGACTATTACCGCGTCGCGACCATCCCGGGCGGCATGTATCGTGGCACGGACGAGGACATCACCACGTTCGGCGTGGGCGCGACCTTTGTGAGCTCGGACGCGGTCAGCGAGGAAGTGGGCTTTCAGGTGACCCGCGCGATCTTCGAGAATCTGGACCAGTTCACCTCGCTGCATCCGGCGCTGGAAGCGCTCGATCCGGAAGAGATGGTGAGCGACGGTCTGTCGGCCCCGCTGCATCCTGGTGCGGAGCGGTATTTCCGCGAAGCCGGGATGATCGACTGATCCAGCGATAAGAAGACCCCATGCGGGCCGGGGTGACCCGGCCCGCATGGACCCCGCACCCGCGACACGGGGTGCCAATCACAAGACGACCAAGCATGACAGGGGGACAGGCGCATGGCATCTGCGCAGAAGCCGGACGGACGGCAGTTCAGCGACGATGAATTGCAGGATCTGGTTGCCAGCACCGATTCTGGTGGTCGAAACCCGCAGAACCGTCTGGTCGCGCTTCTGATAGCCACGGTCGCCTTTCTGTGGTCGGGTTTCCAGATCTGGATCGCAGACCCGCAGTTCCAGTTTTCCCAGTATATTCCCTTCGTCAGCATCATCGGGTCCGACATGACCCGGCCGATGCATTTGACCTTCGCGTTGTTCCTCGCTTTTCTGGCCTATCCGGCGTTCAAGTCCTCTCCGCGCCGCTACATCCCCTGGTATGACTGGATCCTCGCGTTTCTCGCCTCGGGCTGCGCCTTCTACGTGTTCTGGTTCTCGCGCGAGATTTCGCGGACGGCGCGCGAGGGGCGGTTGCTGCAATGGATCACCGCCGACACGCCGATCCTGCGCAATTTCGAGTGGCTGTTCGGCCCG
>PXES01000228.1 GCA_003564655.1 Paracoccaceae bacterium | reverse complement strand
GCCGCCGAGATCCGCGCCAATGCGCAGGTCCGCGCCGTCTATCTGGGCGAGGAGGCCGCGCCATGACCGCGCTGCTGGAACTTGAGGACCTCCAGGTCTTCTACGGCGCCTCGCAGGCGCTGTTCGGCGTGAGCCTGAAGGTGGCCGAGGGGCAGGCCGTGGCGCTGATGGGGCGCAACGGGATGGGCAAGACGACGACCATCGCCAGCGCCTGCCGGATGCTGCCGCTGCGCAGCGGACGCGTGCGCTTCGCCGGGCGCGACATTAGCGACTGGCCGTCCTTCCGCGCCGCGCGGCTGGGGCTGGGGCTGGTGCCCGAGGGGAGGCGCTGCTTTCCCAACCTCGACGTTGCGGAGAACCTGATCGCCGCCGCCCGCCCGGGCTACTGGGACATGGCGCGCGTGCATGGGCTGTTCCCGCGCCTTGCCGAACGCGCGCAGCAATCCGCCGCAACGCTTTCGGGTGGCGAACAGCAGATGCTCGCCATCGGCCGCGCATTGATGACCAACCCCCGCCTGCTGCTGCTGGACGAGGCTACCGAGGGACTTGCCCCGGTCATCCGCTGCGAGATCTGGGCGGCCATCGCGACGCTCAAGGCCGAGGGGTTGTCGATCCTGATGGTGGACAAGGCGCTGTCGGAACTCCTGCCCGTGGCGGATCACTGCGTGATCCTCGAACGCGGCGCGGTCGCCTGGCAGGGTCTGCCCGAGGCCCTCACGCCGGAGGTCGAGAGCGCCTATCTCGGCGTCTGACGCTTTCATCTTTGCTCAAATTTCCACGGGGCTTCTCAAGGGGCGTCGCAATCGTGACTCGGACCAATGGCGTTCCGATTGCGACCCCCTTGATGCAGGGGGTGGCAGCCCGCAGGGCCAGCCTGGGGGGCGGCAGCCCCCAGCCCCCTCAGGCAAGACGCGCCCGCTGCACGGCGAGGATCCCGGCCATGATCACCAGCACGCCCGCCACGTCCCACGGCCCCAGCGCCTCGCCCAGCAGCAGGGCGGCCACGGCGACGCCGAAAAACGGGTTCAGGAAATGGAAACTCGCGGCGCGCCCCGCGCCGATCCGGCCGACCAGCGCGAACCACACCCAGGTCGCGGCCAGCCCCGGCACCAGCACCGTATAGGCAAACGCCCCCGCCAGCCGCCAGCTCCAGCGCACCTCCGGCACTTCCAGCGCCATCGCCGGGACGATCAGCACCAGCGCGCCGACCAGCATCTGCATGCCCACGATCATCAACAGGTTGCCGCCCGCCCCTGACGCCCCGCGCACCGCCATGGTCGCGACAGTCAGCGACACTACCCCCAGCACGCAAAGCGCGACGCCGAGCACATCGACCCCGCCGCCCAGCCGCGCCCCCATGATCAGCCCGACACCGACAAACCCCGCCGCCAGCCCGGCCACGCCCAGGGGCCGCAGCCGTTCGCGCAGGATCAGCCAGCTTGCCAGCCCCACCAAGAGCGGCATGGTCGATGCGATGATCGCGGCGAGCGAGGCCTCGACCGTCTGCATGGCGACGAAATTCAACCCAAGATAAAGCGCGTTCTGCGCGATGCCGAAGACCACGACCGCCCGCCACTGCCCGCGCGTCAGATGCCAGCTCTGCCCCAGCGCGCGGGCAATCGCCACGCCGATCAGCCCCGAGAGCAGAAAGCGCAGGCTCAGCGCATAAAGCGGCGGTGCGTCCATCACGATCATCCGCGCCGAGGTGAAGGCCGAGGACCACATCAACGCAAAGCCGATCCCCATCGCCAGGCCGCGCCAGTCCAGCCCCGGCATCACGCGGTCCATGGTGTTGCCTCGACCCGCCCGGGCCCGCGCCAGAAGCGCCACATCAAGAGTGCCGCCGCGACGCTCAAGCCCACGACGAGGCCCGCCCAGACCCCTTCGCCGCCATAGCCCAGATGGATGCCCAGCAGGTAACTCGTCGGCAGCCCCGCACCCCAGTAGCTGAAGGCGGCGATATACATGGGCACGCGTGTATCCTGCACTCCGCGTAACAGCCCCATCGCCATCACCTGTGCCCCGTCGGCCAGCTGGAACAACGCCGCCAGGATGAGGAAGGACGCGCCGATGGCGATGATCTGGCCGCGTGCGGGCTCGGCGGGGGACAGGAACAGCCCGACAAGGAAGGGGCCGGCAGTGAAATAGACGATCATCGTCGCGAGCGCGAAGGCGATGGATACGGCCATCGCTGTCGCGGCACCCGCCCGCAGCGCCGCCTGGTCGCGCTGACCGCGTGCGCGACCGACAAGCACAGTTCCGGCATTCGACAGGCCCAGATGCACCATGAACAGCATTGCCGTGATCTCGACCGCGATGCCATGCGCGGCCAGTTCATGCGTGCCGATCCAGCCCACCATGATCGCGGTGGCCGAGAACAGCCCCGATTCGGCCACCAGCGCCACACCGATGGGCCAGCCGACCCGCCAGACCTGCCCCATCGCCGACCAGTCCGGCCGCCAGAAGCGCTGGAACAGGGTGTAGCGCCGCAGTGCGGGCAGTGCCGCGCAGAAGACGCCCAGCACCACAGCCGTCGCAACGCTGACAAGAATCGTGGCGATTGCCGCGCCCTGCACGCCGAGTTCGGGCGCGCCCAGATTGCCGAAGATGAACACCCAGTTGAGGGCGATGTTCAGGAACACCGCCGCGACCGTGACCCAGAAGGGCACTTGCGGGCGACCAAGCGCCGCGAGGTAGTTCTTCAGAACCATTACGATCAGCGCGGGCACCAGCGAGAAGCCCAGAAGGCGCATATAAGCCTCGCCCAGCGGCACGACGTCTTCGGGCTGGCTCAGTGCGGTCAGGAGCGCGCCCGAAAACCAGAAAAGCGGCAGCGCCGCGATCCCGAAGCCGATCGAAAGCCACAGCCCCATACGCGTGGCGCGCCGCACCTCCGCGTCATTGTCCGACGCCGCAGCGGTGGCCACCATTGGCATGACGGCGTTGGCAAAACCGGTGCCGAAGGGGAAGACGGCGAAGAACAGCGCCGCCCCGATCACGCCCGCAGCCAGATCGACCACACCATACCAGCCCAGCATGATCGTGTCGGTCACTGCCAGCATGAATTGCGCCAGATGACTGCCCGCAAGCGGCAGGCCAAGGGCCAGGACACGGCGCATGTTGGCGCGCAATATGGGCAGGGAGACAGCCATCCCGCCCGGTTACTCCGCCCCGCACAAAGCGGCAAGATGGCTCAGGAGATTTTTAACATGTTCAGCGCAAGAACCACGACCAGCAGCCCTGCCAGCAACTCGATCACCGGCATGATGACGCGCAACCGCGCCATACCGTCGAGCCTTGCCAGCGCGCCCTCACGGCCCAGAACGGCAGCCGTTGCCACGGCCACGGTGACAGCCGCAGTGCCCAGCGCCATGATCAGCACCGCGACGACTCCCTGCCAGACAAGGCCCATCCGCCATGTCAGGATCAGCACGAACAACGCCCCCGTGCAGGGGCGGATGGCAATCGCGCCGACGAGCAGCGCTGCATCGCGCCAGCCGCGAAGGGACCTCACCTCCTCCGGGTTCGGCCCATGCCGGTGGCCGCACTCGCCGCAGGCATCGGTGTGCCCGTGGCCAGTGGCAAGCGCCGGGGCGGCAACGCTCTGACGAATCATGCGGCGGGTGGCGCGCGACATCAGCCACAGCCCGACAAGGGCGATGGCGATCAGGCTCGCGCGTTCCAGCCAGACCTCCCCGGTCAGTTGCAGCGCCTCGCGCGAGGCATCGAAAAGCAGCACGCCGCCGTAGACCAGCGCGATGGCGGTGACACCCTGCATCAGCGCGGCGACCAGCGCGATGCCGATCAGCCGACCCAGCGGCACCGGAACCCCCGCGCCATATGCGCCGAGCAGGAACTTGCCATGCCCGGGTCCCACCGCATGAACAAAGCCATAGGCGAAACACAGCCCCCAGAGTGCCGCCAGCGCACCAGGCTCGCCTGCGCGAAGCGCGCGCAACCCCTGCGCCATCTGGTTCTGCAGGCCGCGCTGCGTGGCAAGCGCCCAGTCCGTCAGCGCCGTGAAGCTGCCTGCCAGCCACAGCACCGCGACCAGTACCAGCAGCACCAGTCCGAGAGAGGTCAGGGCGCGTTGCAAATCAGCCGAACCTCGTCAGAAAACATCTCGCCGACTTCGGGGAAATTGGCCTCGACATCCTCGCCCGCGCCCAGAAGTTCGTCCAGCGCGGCATTGAGCTGCTCTTCGGCCGCGTCCCAGTCGGGCTCGAAGATGCGGGCGGTGCAATCCGACCGTCCGCGCAGCTCGGGCTGGCCGACAAGCGTGTAGGCAGTGAAATAGGTCGGATCGTAGATCGCGACGATGAACTCCTGCGCGGGGTCGGGCGGATCGGGGAAGTGCCGCACATGACTGGAGCGGAGCTGCCCTTCGCGATAGTCCGACGTCCACTCGACCGGGCCGCTCAGCGCGACGGGGCTGCCGTTCTGGGTCACATGGGTGTCGCCGTGGTAATCCTCGATCCAGTTCATGTCGAAGCCGTCCAGCGCCTCGCGCTCTTCCTCGCTGATCTCGCCCGTGAAGTCGGGGTCGAGCCCCATGTCCGAGACCAGCAGCATCGAGAAGAACTCGTCATAGAGCCAACGAATCTCGATGCCTTCGGGGCGACCATCCTCGGCAAAAATCACGGCGACCTCGGCCTCGACGAAGATATGCGGATGCGCCTGAACCGGCGCGGCAGACGAGGCGCCTAGAGCGGCCGCGAGGGTCAGGCAGCTGCGTCGCATGGCATCTCCTTTGCGGCGCGTGTGTAGCGCTTTGCAAAGGGGGCCTCAAGTCACGGGGCAGTGCGTGCCGACTGCAGGGCCCCTGTCATGCGCGTCAAATTGCCGACGAGTGGCTGCTCTGCGCCATGGCGTACGCATCGAAGGCAGCCGCGATCATCCGTGTCAGCGCGCGGCCCTCATGCGGTATCTCGAGCCCGTCCGCTGTCGCTTGCACGAACGGCTTGAACCGCGCGACGACAGAGGCGATCAGCGGGTCGAGCGTCGCGGCACAGGCGCCATACCGGTCGATCAATTCGGCGCGCGACAAGGCGAAGTCGCACATCAGCATCTCTATGGCCCGGCCGCGCCACAGATCAGACGGGGTGAAGACATGCCCGCGCGCCGTGGCAAAGCGCCCGGCCGCGATCGCTGTTTTCCACTCTGCGGTCGCCGGGGCGTTCTGCGCGTAGCCCTGCGGGAAGCGCGAGATCGACGATGCCCCGAGCCCGATCAGCACGGGCGAAGTGTCATCCGTGTAGCCCTGGAAGTTGCGTCGCAGCGTCCCGGCCCGTGCCGCGCGCGCCAGCCCGTCCGTCGGGCGGGCGAAATGGTCGATCCCGATCTCGTCATAGCCGTCCCACATGAGCAGGCGGCGCGCGGTCTCGAACAGCTCGAGCCGATCCTCGGGCCGGGGCAGCGTGTCGGACGGGATCATCTGCTGCCGACGCGCCATCCACGGCACATGCGCGTAGCCGTAAAGCGCGATGCGGTCGGGCGAGAGGGTCAGAAGCTTCTGGATCGAATCGGAGATCCTGCGGGTGTTCTGGTTGGGCAGACCGAACAGAATGTCTGCATTGAGGCTCTGGATCCCGCGCGCGCGGATCGCGTCCGCTGCGGCCTTGGTGGTCTCGAAGCTCTGGTCGCGCCCGATGATCGCCTGAATCTCCGGGTTGAAATCCTGCACGCCGATCGAGGCACGGTTCATCCCCGCCTCGGTCAGCGCATCGAGGCGCACATCGTCGATCTCGTTGGGGTCGATCTCGACCGAGAATTCGCCGCCCTCGGCCATCGGAGCCACGTCGAAGATCGCCGCGGCCAGTTTGCGCATTTCGTCCGCACCCATCAGCGTGGGCGTGCCGCCGCCCCAGTGCAGGCGCGACAGAGTGACCCCCTCGGGCAAGGTCGCGCGCAGCAGCTCAAGCTCCTGTCTAAGCGCGTTGACATAGGCGGTGACCGGGGCGGCGCTACTGGTGCCCTGGGTGCGGCAGGCACAGAACCAGCACAGCCTGCGACAGAACGGCACATGCAGGTAAAGCGATATTTCACCGCCCGCCGGTATCGCCCTGATCCAGCTTGAGAAATCCTCGCCGGTGACACCACCGGCGAAATGGGGCGCAGTCGGGTAGCTCGTATACCGCGGCACGCGAGCATCGAAAAGTCCCAACTGTGAAAGTTGCTTTACATGTGACATGGGGTTACTTCTGACAGTATCAGGCTGCAACCGCATTGATTCAGATCAACCGACATGACCCGAACAACACCCAAGCTTCAGCCCTTTTCGCAGGAATGCAAGGACTGCCCGATCCGCCATCGCGCAGTTTGCGCCCGCTGCGAGAAGGACGAGCTGGGACTGCTCGAACAGATAAAGTTCTATCGCAGCTTCGAGGCCGGTCAAACAGTCGTCTGGGCAGGGGACCGCATGGACTTCGTCGCCTCGGTCGTCACCGGGATCGCGACCCTCAGCCAGACCATGGAGGACGGGCGCCGCCAGATGGTCGGCTTGCTGCTGCCGTCGGATTTCGCCGGGCGTCCGGGACGCGAGACCTCGGCCTATGACGTGACGGCGGCGACGGATCTTGTGATGTGCTGCTTTCGAAAGAAGCCCTTCGAGAAGATGATGCTCAGCACGCCGCATATCGGCCAGCGGCTGCTAGAGATGACGCTGGATGAGTTGGACGCGGCGCGCGAATGGATGCTGCTGCTGGGGCGCAAGACCGCGCGCGAGAAGATCGCGTCGCTGCTGTGCATCATCGCGCGGCGCGATGCGGCTTTGCAACTGCGGTCGTCCGAGGGGCAGTTGCGCTTCGACCTGCCCCTGACGCGCGAGGCGATGTCGGAATATCTGGGCCTGACGCTGGAGACCGTCAGCCGCCAGATGTCGGCCCTGCGCCGTGAAGGGCTGATTGTCACCGAGGGCAAGCGCCAGATCATCATTCCCGATTTTGACGCCCTGCTGGAAGAAACCGGCGATGATTCCGATGGCGGTTTCCTGATCTGAGCGTCCGCGTCGCGCCGCCACCGCGCGTCATATTCCCGCACCCTGCGCAGGGGTGCGAGCGGGCGTAGGCGGGTTGGTAGCGTGTGGGTGGGGGCTCCGGGTGGGTGCTCTTGTGGCGGCGGAACTCAGCGCGCCAGGAACACCGGCATTCGCGCCCCTTCCAGCAGGTCGCGCGTCGTGCCGCCGAGGATCGCCTGGCGCAGTCGCGAATGGCTGTAGGCCCCCACGACCAGCAGATCGGCATCGCGGTCGGTCGCGTGGCGCTGCAGCACATCGCTGACGCGTGGCAGCGTTCGGGCCAGGACCGAGACCTCTGCATGCGCCCCGTGACGCGCCAGCATCTGCGTCAGCAAACCGCCCGGGTCAGACCGTTCCGGGCCGCTGCTGGGCGGATCGATCACCACCACATTCACAAGGCTGGCTGTCTGCAAAAGCGGCAGCGCAGCGCGTGCGGCGCGCAGCGCCTCGTCACTCTCGTTCCAGGCCAGCACGATGCGGTCGAACTCCGGCAACTCGGCGCCCGGTCGCGGCAGGACGAGGACCGGCGCATTGCCGTCGAACAGCGCGGCCTCGGTGGTGATCTCGTCCTGCGGGCCGCGACCCTCGGCATAGGGCAGGGGCAGGACGACAAGATCGGCATAGCGGGCCTTCTGCCCGATATGCGGGGCGATGCCGCCCAGTGTCATGACCCCGGACTCGACACTCCAGCGGATATCGGCCAGCCGCATCCGGTCGCGCGCCGCCTGCGCCAGTTTCTCGGCGTGGGATTGTGCCGCTTCAAGTGCGTCCTGATACAGCATCGCCGGGGCGCCGGCATAGAACCCGGCGCTTTGCGTCGTATCGACGCCGATGGTGCAGATTTCAAGATGCGCGTCATGGCGTGCCGCCAATGCGGTGGCCGAGGCCAGCATCGGCGCCACATCGGCTTCGGCATTCAGCACCGTGAGGATCGATTTGTACGACATGAAGCCCCCTTTTCGTCATCTGACGGGTCACTCTCGCATGGCCACGGGCACGCTGCGATGATCTGGCGCAAGATTCGTCCGGGAATTCCTTGACCTGAATCAAGGTTGTCTCTCAGGTGTCGTGACACAAGGCACCATGCAGGGCTGTGCCTCACGCAGCCTTCCCGCACGGGTGCAGGAACAAAAGGGACGCAAAATATGTGGGATTACCTCAAGCTGGCCGTTCTGGGGCTGGTCATCGTGGTTGCTGCGGTGGCCGCCAGCATGGCCCGCGATCCGGCCTATCTGGTTCATATGCTGCTGATCATCGGTGCCGCTGCGATCACCTTCTTCTGGGTGATTCGCCGCGTCGGCGATCCGGTGCCGGCTGCCAATCCCAATGAATACATGGATGGCCCCGTTCGCGCCGGGGTCATCGCGACCGCCTTCTGGGGTGTGATCGGCTTTACCGCGGGTGTGTTCATCGCCGCGCAGCTGACCTGGCCGCAGCTCAATTTCGAATGGGCGCAGGGGTATCTGAGTTTCGGCCGGTTGCGCCCGCTGCACACCTCGGCAGTGATCTTCGCCTTCGGCGGCAATGCGCTGATTGCGACCGCGTTTCATGTGGTGCAGCGCACCTCGGCGGCGCGGCTATGGGGTGGCGGCCTCGCCTGGTTCGTGTTCTGGGGATACCAGCTGTTCATCCTGATGGCCGCGACCGGCTATGTGCTTGGCTCGACCCAAGGCAATGAATATGCCGAGCCCGAATGGCTGGCCGACCTGTGGCTGACCATCGTCTGGGTCGCGTTCCTGATCGTGTTCATGGGCACTGTCATCAAGCGCCGCGAGCCGCATATCTATGTGGCCAACTGGTTCTACATGGCCTTCATCGTCACCGTGGCGATGCTGCACCTGGTCAACAACGTCTCGATCCCGGTGTCGGCTTTCGGGTCGAAATCGGTGCCGGTCTGGTCGGGTGTGCAATCGGCGATGATCCAGTGGTGGTACGGCCATAACGCCGTGGGCTTCTTCCTGACTGCGGGCTTCCTTGGGATGATGTATTACTACATTCCCAAGCAGGCCGAACGCCCCGTCTACAGTTACAAGCTGTCGATCATGCACTTCTGGGCGCTGATCTTCCTGTACATCTGGGCCGGGCCGCACCACCTGCATTACACCGCGCTGCCCGACTGGGCGCAGACGCTGGGCATGACCTTCTCGATCATGCTGTGGATGCCAAGCTGGGGCGGCATGATCAACGGGCTGATGACCCTGTCGGGCGCTTGGGACAAGCTGCGCACCGACCCGATCATCCGCATGATGGTGGTGGCCGTCGGCTTTTACGGCATGGCGACCTTCGAGGGGCCGATGATGTCGATCAAGACCGTCAACGCGCTGTCGCACTACACCGACTGGACGGTCGGGCACGTGCACTCGGGCGCGCTGGGCTGGAACGGCATGATCACCTTCGGTGCGCTCTACTACCTCGTGCCGAAGCTCTGGCAGCGCGAGGGGCTCTATTCGCTCCGGCTGGTCAGTTGGCACTTCTGGCTCGCGACCATCGGGATCGTGCTCTACGCCGCTTCGATGTGGGTGACCGGCATCATGGAGGGGCTGATGTGGCGCGAAGTCGATGCGCAGGGCTTCCTCGTGAACTCCTTCGCCGACACGGTGGCCGCCAAGTTCCCGATGTATGTGGTGCGCACGCTGGGCGGGGGCATGTTCCTGCTGGGGGCGATCATCATGTGCTACAAACTGTGGAAGACCGTGACCGACAGCCCCGCGCGCGAACCCGCGCGGGCCCCGGCCACCGTCGCTGCTGAATAACGAAAGGCGTGATCATGGGAATTCTTGATCATCACAAGAAAATCGAGACGCATGCGACGCTGCTGCTGGTGCTGTCCTTTCTGGTCGTCACCATCGGGGGAATCGTGCAGATCGTGCCGCTGTTCTATCTCGAGAACACGATCGAAGAGGTGGAGGGGATGCGCCCCTATTCACCGCTCGAGATTGCCGGACGCGAAATCTATCTGCGCGAGGGTTGCTACAACTGCCACAGCCAGATGATCCGCCCCATGCGCGACGAGGTCGAGCGTTACGGCCATTACAGCCTTGCGGCCGAGTCGATGTATGACCACCCCTTCCAATGGGGCTCCAAGCGGACCGGGCCGGACTTGGCGCGCGTGGGCGGGCGTTACAGCGATGACTGGCATGTGCAGCACATGGTCAGCCCGCAATCGGTGGTGCCCGAGTCGATCATGCCGGCCTATGGCTACATGCTCGACCGCCGCCTGACGCAGGCCGATGCCGAGCATGTCCGCGACATCATGGGCGTGTATCGCACACTGGGTCATCCCTATACTGACGAGATGATGGAGATGGCCGTGAGCGATTTCTTTGCCCAGGCGGATGAATTCGCTGACCCGGTGGATGCACGCTACCCAGGCGCGCAGCAGCGCTTTTTCGACGGGCAAGAGGATGTCGTCACCGAGATGGACGCCATCATCGCCTACATGCAGATGCTGGGCACGCTGGTCGATTTCGACACCTTCGTGCCCGATCCGAGCCGCTGAGAGGAGGCAAGCATGGAAACCTACACCTGGCTGCGCCCCTTCGCCGACAGCTGGCACCTGCTGTTCATGTTCCTGTTCTTCATCGGGGTGTTCATCTTCATCCTGCGCCCCGGCTCGAACAAGGTGCACAAGGACAGTGCCAACATGATTTTCCGTAACGACGACAAGCCGGGGGGCGGGAATACGGGCCCATCCAAGGCGCGTCACGAAGACCAGAAAGAGGCCCGCTGATGGTCGATCCCGAAAACAAGACGCCGGACAACAAGGTCAAGCCGCCCACCCGGCAATACCCCGACCCCAAGCAGAAGATCGAGCAGGAGGTCAAGACCACCGGCCATAGCTGGGACGGGATCGAGGAATATGACAACCCGATGCCGCGCTGGTGGGTGTGGATCTTCATCATCACCATCGTCTGGTCGGTGGGTTACTGGATCGCCTACCCCGCCTGGCCGGGTATCCAGTCGGCGACCTCGGGGCTCTTGGGTTACTCCTCGCGCGGCGAAGTCGCCGACGAGATTGCCGAATTCGAAGCCCGCAACGAGCCGTTCTTCATCGCGTTGGCCGAGGCCGATCTGGACGAGATCCGCGAGGATGACGAGCTGCACCGCTTTGCCGTCAATGCCGGAAGTTCGGTGTTCAGCGCGCAATGCTCGCAATGCCATGGCGCGGGTGGGGGTGGCGTGCAGGCCAGCGGCTTCCCCAACCTGCTGAATGACGACTGGCTCTGGGGCGGCACGATGGAGGATATCCACCAGACCATCCGCTATGGGATCCGCAACGAGGATTACCCCGACGCCCGCTGGTCCGAGATGCCGGCCTTCGGTCAGGACGGGCTGCTGGATGATGACGAGATCGACCAGGTTGTGAATTTCGTCCTGTCACTCTCTGATTCGGACCATGACGCCGATCTGGCCGCCGCAGGGGCCGAGCATTACGAGATGAACTGCGCCTCGTGCCACGGCGATGGCGGCGAGGGGGACTATTTCATCGGGGCACCGGCGCTGAACAACCAGATCTGGCTGTATGGCGGTTCGCCCGAGGCCATCCGCCACTCGATCTACTATTCGCGCTTCGGGGTGATGCCGGGATTCGCCGGACGCCTGCGCGATGCCGAGATCCGGGCGGTTGCGGCCTATGTGCACCAGCTTGGCGGGGGTCAGTAGGACACTGGGCAGCCTGAGCGATGGAAAATGCCGGCCCCGTTACAGGGGCCGGCATCTTCATTTCTTGCGGTCGTATGGCTGGCCAGTTCCGGTAGTGCGCGGCTTACCGGGCGTGTTGTACAGGCGTCTCGCGCAGTGCCCGCAGACGCACCAGTTCAGTGGCCGGCGCAGTTGTCTTGGCGTTGGTTGCCGACTGGCCGGTCATTTCGCTGCGCGCGGCCAGGAAGAGCATTTTTGCATGGATATCTAACATTTTGACCTCGCTTCCCGATGTGATATGCTAACTATTAAAGCGTTTCTTGGGGTTCACGCGAGTCTGGAATTTTTCTAACATGTCAGTTCAGCTTACATGACAGACTGGCGTTCCTTCCCGCCCCTCGTCGCGTTGCGCGCCTTTGCAGCCTGGGCCGAGACCGGGTCGGTCGTAATGGCCGCCGAACGGCTGGGCGTGACGCATGCCGCCATCAGCCAGCAGATCCGCGCGCTTGAGGCGGCGCTCGATCTGGCGCTGGTCACGCGCAGCGGGCGACGGATCGAGATGACGGATGACGGGCGGCGGCTGGCCGAAGGGCTGGCGCGCGGCTTTGGCGAAATCGGGCGCGTGCTGGCGGAACTGCGCGAAACGCATGACCTAGGCCCGCTGCAACTGACCACCACACCGATGTTCGCCAGCGCCTGGCTGGTGCCGCGACTGGGGGGCTTCCGGGCCGCGCATCCGGCGGTCGATCTGGTGATTGACCCGACACCGGGGCTGCGGGTGCTCGAACCCGGCGGCTATGATGTCGCCATCCGTTCGGGTTGCGGCGATTGGCCGGGGCTCGACGCCAGGCTGCTGGTCCCGGCGCCGCTGGTCGTGGTCGGGGCGCCCGCCCTGCTGCGCGGGGTGGCGCCGGGCGACCTCGACGCGCTGACCGGCCTGCCGTGGCTGAGCGAGCTGGGTCATAACGAAGCGACCGAGTTCCTGTCACGCAAGGGTGTCGTGCGGTCGCTGAGCGGTGGCGTGACGCATCTGCCCGGCAATCTGATGCTGGATGCCGTGCGGGCAGGCCACGGGCTGGCTGTGGTGACCGAGGCGCTGGCGAAGCGCGACATCGCGACCGGGCGGCTGTCTGTCGTGCTGCGCGACGATGTGGCGCGCGGCTATTATCTTCTGGTCCGCCCGGGCGTGCAGCGCCCGCCCCTGCGCGCTTTTGTCCGCTGGATCACGCGTGAGGCCGCGCGCGAAGGTGAGATCGCCCCCTCCGCGCTAACGGTCTGAGAGGGGTGCGCTGCGACATGCTGTCCAAAGCTGCATTCCCCGTGCGGCTTTTGATTCAGGTCAAGGCCGACACCCGCGCGCTATGGGAAGACCGGGGCCAGGCCGTAAAACGGAACACCAGACGTGACATCCTCTGAAACCCCGCCGCCCCTCTACGCCAAGCGCGAGCCGATCTTTCCGCGCCGCGTGAAGGGGTCGTTTCGCACGATGAAATGGTGGCTGCTCGCCGCCATGCTGGGGATTTACTACATCATTCCATGGATCCGCTGGGACCGCGGCCCCGACATGCCCGATCAGGCAGTGCTTCTGGATCTGGCCAATCGGCGCTTCTTCTTCTTCATGATCGAGATCTGGCCGCACGAGTTCTATTTCGTCGCGGGTCTTCTCATCATGGCGGGGATCGGCCTGTTCCTGTTCACATCGGCGCTGGGGCGGGTCTGGTGCGGCTATGCCTGCCCGCAGACCGTCTGGACCGACCTGTTCATCCAGGTCGAACGCTGGATCGAGGGTGACCGCAACGCTCGGCTGCGCCTGCACCGTAAGGGCTGGGACGCCGAGAAGATCCGCAAATACGGGCTGAAATGGACGGTCTGGTTCCTGATCGGCATGGCGACGGGCGGCGCCTGGGTGTTTTACTTCGCCGATGCGCCGACGCTGTTCGTGGACCTGTTCACCGGGCAGGCGCATCCGGTCGCCTATATCTCGGTGCTGATCCTGACGATGACGACCTTTCTGTTCGGTGGCTTCTTCCGCGAGCAGATCTGCATTTATGCCTGCCCCTGGCCGCGCATCCAGGCCGCGATGATGGACGAGGACACGCTGACCATCGACTATCGCCACTGGCGGGGCGAGCCGCGCGGCAAGCTGCGCAAGGGCGAGATCGCGCCGGGGCAGGGCGATTGCATCGACTGCATGGCCTGCGTCAATGTCTGCCCCATGGGAATCGATATCCGCGACGGCCAGCAGATGGAGTGCATAACCTGCGGGTTGTGTATCGACGCTTGCGACGAGGTGATGGACCGCATCGGCCGCCCGCGCGGGCTGATCGGCTATATGGCGCTGTCGGATCAAGAGGCCGAGCAGGCGGGCAAGCCACCGATTTCGGTGTGGAAGCACGTCTTCCGCCCGCGCACCATGCTCTACACTGTCATCTGGGGGCTGATCGGGGTCGGGTTATTGGTGGCGCTGTTCATCCGGGCCGATCTGGACATCAGCGTGGCGCCTGTGCGAAACCCCACCCATGTCGTGCTCGCGGATGGCAGCGTGCGCAACGTCTATGACATCCGCCTGCGCAACATGCACGGCTCTCCGCGCGACTTCACGCTTTCGATCACGGAAAATCCCGACCTTGCGCTTTCGATCGAGGGTGAGGCAGGCAACACTGTCACGGTCGGGGCTGACGAACAGGCGCTCTTGCGGGTCTATCTCACCGCGCCGCCGGGCACCGACTCGAATATCGCCGAGCGCAGCACCGTGCGCATCTGGGCCGCTATCGCAGGTGAAAGCGAGCGCGTGTACTCCGACACGGTCTTCAACGGGAGGAACCAATGACACAGCCGCAACGCAAGGGGTTTCAGAT
>PXES01000415.1 GCA_003564655.1 Paracoccaceae bacterium | reverse complement strand
TGCCGCCGCGGCTATCCCCGCTACGCACGGCGTATTGCCCTCGGAACATTTGCTTGCGTCGGGTAGGGCACCAGTACTTTTCGCCGGGGATTGTAAGCGTTGGTACCCAGCACCCGTCTTTATAGATGTAGTAGCCCTGCTTCATACTGCCGCCTTTTCTGCCGCCGCTCGAATCGCCTGACCTTCGCAGCGTCTCTGCGTGCTTTTCTTTCATCGTGTGCCCAATTCGGCTTATCACCGTGCGCTGATTTGATCTTGATTACTTTGACGCCCTCGCGCATATCACTTGCCTTGCACCATCTGTTGTATGCCCATCCACAACGCAGTCCCCGCGCCCGTCACAATCAGCCCTATGATTGTGATAAATCCAACTTTCTGCGCTGTCCTCACAGAGTTAGCAACTGCCGACATCTCTCTAAGCGAATCCATGCCACCATTGCGAAGCCACGCGGCAAACTCCCGCATTGCGTCTACATCATCCACCCGTCTAAATACCTCGCATTCATGTGGCATGTTGCCCCCTCTCGTTGATTCTCCCCCGCCCTGCCTCCGATGACCAAATACAGCATTTGGCAAGACGGAGGAAGTTGTCAAAATCCCGTCGTTGAAGTTGTGTCCCCGCTTGTGTTTCCTTGCCCCCCGGCTCCAGAAGAGCCAGTCATTCCTGAGCCAGAACCTGCCGGAATCTGGATCACGACGTTGTTGTTGTTGCCGCTAATATCGACAATCACCGTGGCGTCATCACCTGTTCGGTCTCCGCTGCCGGAACTGCTGCTCGATCTGATCCCGAGCCACCTGTAATACAACTCCGAATTATTGTATGCGTAGCGATCCACCGCGACTACAGTCGCAGCCGCTGCGTACCTTTTCCAGTTGTGTCTGAAATGATCACCTATGATTTCGGGAGCCGTCATGTCCTCACGGCGTGCGCGCGTCTCAGCACGCCGCTGCGCTCTTCGCGCCCTGCCTGCCTGAGTAAACGCGAACAAATCAACACCTGCGCGAACCTCCGCGCCGCCGTTACCATCCGGCGCTGCCGTGACCTGCACAACATCATCTGCATAAACGGACCCCACACAAGCCAACACCAACACCAACACCATCTTTCTCATCGTTCTCTCCTTGTTTTTCTTGTTCATAACCACCACCCCGCTCTCCATCCCACCAGCACCGTACATGCCAAGCATGTCAGAAACACCGCAAAAAACAGCCAAATCAATGCGCCTAAACCATCATTCCTGCGGTTCATCATTACCCTCCTTGTTTAGCTCCATCCGCAAATCCAATAACGGGATCATCGAATACGCCTCCCCCAACGTGCGCCCTGTCAGAGCAACAACACGATTCCATTTTCGTTCGATGTTCGCCGCGATTGCATGCCAGTCTGCCGCGTCAGGAGCATCTGCCATCAGCGTTTGCAGTGCCGCATCAAGACCTTGATACGATATGTCATCTGCCACCGATAAGCCTAGCTCCGTCGCGAGATAGGCAGCGTTGGAAATCGCAAGGCGGAAATCAATGTACGCGGCCATGACGTTATCAGGGATGCTCAGGGCTAGTTTTTTCGTGGCCTGTGCCTGTGCGGCCTGTACCCTCGCCTGCATCTCTGCCGCCGATACCACCGTCCCGCCCTCCATGATAACGTCCGCTGGTTTGCTGTACGTCACGTCATCCAGCCCCTCGCCCTCGGCAAGCTGTACTGGCTGATACTCGTAGTACCCGATACGGTTGAGGCTCGCCATGTCGCGGTAGGGCACGCCGTTGGATGCCGTGACGCTGTTCCGGTCGCGGATGTCGTATGGGGTTTGGGTTGTCTCGTTCCATTTGGCTATTTGCATCATTCTCCCTTCCAGTTGCCATCTATGATCGAATAGTTCGGCATGTTAGTTGATCCTGTGAATGTGTTGGCTTGCGAATCTGGTGTGATTGTCAGCGCGAGGACGTTGGTTCCCCACATGACTTCTCCGCCCCAGTTGGGCATGTTTGCGAAGGTTGAATCTAGACCAATTACGTTTGCTGATGTCCATGTTATGTTGCTGGACATGTTAAATGTGTATGCGTTGGTAACGCTGGACATGTTTTGGAAGGCTGCTGTAAACATAAACGACGCTGGTGCGCCTGTTAAGCCGCTCATGTCCATGAAGCCCTCTGGCAGCGAGGTAACGCTGGACATGTTGTTGCAGGCTAGCCAAAACATATATGTCGCTGGTTCGCCTTCAAGTCCTCGCGTGTCCATGAAGCCTTCTGGTAATGATGTCACGCTGGACATGCCCCAGCAGGCTGCTTGAAACATATGTCCCGCTGGTGTGCCTGTTAGCCCCGATGTATCCATGAAGCCCTCTGGCAGGTTTGTAACGCTGGACATGCCACGGCAGGCTTCGCGAAACATGCGGGTCGCTGGTGCGCCTTCAAGTCCTCGCGTGTCCATGAAGCCTTCTGGTAATGATGTCACGCTGGACATGCCGTGGAATGCTTGTCGAAACATATCTACCGCTGGTGCGCCTGTTAATATCGGCAACGGATTGTCCTCAATCAATGTAACCGCCGTGCAGTTCCGAAATACTTCCCGATAACAACCCACAAACGTAGTCGGCGTATGCTCCAACGCCCCCGAAAACTTGCACGTATAAGCGTTGCTCTGGAACGTCGAATTGAACATGTGAGCATAAATCCCGTCGCTTGTCCGCCAATCGCCCTTGAACGCAATGTAATCCCCAAGTCGCGTTATCGTTTTGCCAGTGTACTCAACCCAATTACCATCCCCTGCATCGTACAAGGCTAGCGACGGATCGGCAGGTCCATCATACGACGCGCCCAGCGAGATGGTTTCAGGGAAGGTGCCCGTCAGGAAGGTTACTCGGAACTCCACGTCTTGTGTTGTTTCCGCAGCCCCGATCCGCCAAGCCCGCAGATAGTCAGCCGTACGTGCGTCGTAACCCTGCGCGTGTGCCAGCGTTGCCGTCAAAAGCGTTATGAGTAGTGCCTTAATCATTGCGTCACCGTGGTATTAATTGCGGCGGCATTTGTCCCCGTCCAGATAAACATTATCTGCGCTTCGTCGGTGGTCGGTTCGGCATTGATCCAGTTCAACGCCCCCGCCGTGTTGGTGTAGGTTACAGGGCGACTGGTGTAGCCCGATTCCCAGTACGCTTCGTGCTGCGATCGGTAGCCGTCGCCCGGTCCCTCAAGCGTGATAGTCAAGTCGTCAGTCCCCGCGCCGAATGAGTAGGTCGTAAACGCGCCGTTGGTGTAGCTGATGGTGTAGGTCGCGTTCGTCGGGATCGTGATTGCCGTGGGGATCGCTAGGCGGTTGCCGGTGATGGCGTAGGAGTCGGCGGTTACGTTCATGCGGACAACGGGCATGCCGCCGAACGTCG
>PXES01000123.1 GCA_003564655.1 Paracoccaceae bacterium | reverse complement strand
TCGGTCTGCGTCCAGCTTTCCGCCGCCCATTGCGCGCGCTCTTCCACCGCGACGATATTGCGCAGGCGCCCGCCCCTAAGCGGGTAGCTGACCAGATGCCGCCCCGGCCCCATGAAGACCTGTGCCTCGGGCGCCGGGTCGGCCTCGGCGGGGATCAGCGCGCGCCAGGCGACCTGCCCGGTGAAGAAGGGCGCTGCCGCCTGCCCCGCCACCGGGGCGCGCAGGCGCGACTGCACCCCATCCGCGCCCAGCACCAGATCGGCGGCGATGGTCTCGCCCGCGGTGGTCGTGACGGTCGGGCGCGGGGCGGCAAGATCGACCTCCGCAACCTCGACCCCGAAGGAAAGCTCCACCCCCTCCAGCGCGTCGGCCAGAAGCGCCACCAGATCGGCGCGGTGCAGCAGGTGGAACCCCGCGCCGCCCTGGGGCAGGTCCATGCGCAGCACCTGCCCCCCGGTGCCGCCCGCGCGCAGCACCACGGCGCGCGCGCGCATCCCCGCGCCCGCCAGCGCCGCGCCCTGCCCGAGCGCCGCGATCACCCGCGCGCCATTGGGGCTGATCTGCACGCCCGCGCCGACCTCATGGAACCCCGCCGCACGCTCCAGCACGCGCACGGTCGCGCCGCGCTGCGCGAGCGCGGCGGCGCCCGCGAGCCCCGCCACCCCGCCGCCCACAACCAGCACCTCGAGCCCGCGCAGCCGCATCACCCCCCCATCAGACGCAAAACACCGGGCGGTGACGCCCGGTGCATCCGAAAAACCCCGTCCGCGCCGCTCAGTCGTCGCGATGCACGCGCTCGCTACGCTCATGCGCTTCCTGCGCCTGCAGCGTCATCGTGGCAATGGGCCGCGCGTCCAGCCGCTTGAGCGAGATGCGCTCGCCCGTCGCCTCGCAATAGCCGAATTCACCATTCTCGATGCGGCGCAGCGCGGCGTCGATCTTCGAGATCAGCTTGCGCTGGCGGTCGCGGGTGCGCAACTCCAGCGCGCGATCGGTCTCTTCAGAGGCGCGGTCGGCGATATCGGGGATGTTGCGGCTGGAATTGGCGAGTTCGGCCAGCGTCTCTTGCGAGCCCTTGAGGATATCCTCTTTCCAGACCAGCAGCTTGCGGCGGAAATATTCAAGCTGGCGCTCGTTCATGAACGGCTCGTCCTCCGCCGGTCGATAGTCTTCGGGAAGGAAAGTTTCAGGCTTCATGCTCCGCTCCTCGGTCTCGATCCGGTCATGGACGCTGGGTTTCCCCATTATGATTCACCTACATGCCACATCCTCGCGGGTGCGATAGCGGATGCGCCGGGGCTTGTCACGCGCTTTCGCGTTCTGGCACATTTCGTACAAGGGTCTGCGCTTGTCGTCGGGCACTTCGCAGGCTAGCTTGCGCGGCAATGCGGCATTCGCGCCGCGTCGGACCCCGGAGCCTGCGATGCAATTCACCTCGACCGACCGCTATATCGCGAGCGCGGATCTGCAGGTCGCGGTCAATGCCGCGATCACGCTGGAGCGCCCGCTGCTGGTCAAGGGCGAGCCCGGCACCGGCAAGACCGAACTGGCATTGCAGATCGCCGCCTCGCTGGGGCTGCCGGTGATCGAATGGTCGATCAAGTCCACCACCCGCGCGCAGCAGGGGCTCTATGAATATGACGCCGTGTCGCGGCTGCGCGACAGCCAGCTCGGCGATGCGCGCGTCAACGAGGTCCGCAACTACATCCGCAAGGGCAAGCTGTGGCAAGCATTCGACGCCGAGGAGCGCGTGGTGCTCTTGATCGATGAGGTCGACAAGGCCGATATCGAGTTTCCCAACGATCTGTTGCAGGAACTCGACCGGATGGAGTTCTTCGTCTACGAGACCGGCGAGACGATCCGCGCCCGCCAGCGGCCCATCGTCATCATCACCTCGAACAACGAGAAGGACCTGCCCGACGCCTTTCTGCGGCGGTGCTTCTTCCACTATATCCGCTTTCCGGACCCCGACACGCTGCGCGCCATCGTCTCGTTGCATTTCCCGCAGATCAAACCCGCGCTGCTGACCGCCGCGCTGAGCCAGTTCTACGAGATCCGCGAAACGCCGGGGCTGAAGAAGAAGCCGTCCACCTCGGAGGTGCTGGACTGGCTGAAGCTGCTGCTGGCCGAGGATCTGGCGCCCGAGGATCTGCGCCGCGACGGCCCCGACGCGCTGCCGAAACTGCATGGCGCACTGCTGAAGAACGAACAGGACGTGCATCTGTTCGAGCGGCTGGCCTTCCTGGCGCGGCGTCAGGGGCGCTAGCTGCCCGGCCTCCGGGCAATTGTGTCGAAGGAGTTTGCGATGCGCATGGTTTTCCCTTTCTTGCCCGCTGTCACTGCGCTACCCTCTCGCCATGCCAGTGACCATGCGACGCCCCTGCCGCGCCTGCAATCTGCCTGCCTCGTGAGGACACACGCATGAGCGTCGAGATCCGCCCCGTCATGCCGTCGGAAAAGCCGCAATGGGCACAACTCTGGCACGCCTATCTGGACTTCTACGACACCACCTTGCCGCTGCACATCTATGACGCGACCTTCGAGGCGTTGTTCTCGGACAACCCCTACAGCCCCACCGGCCTGCTGGCGTGGGAGGGCGGGCGCGCGGTCGGTCTGGTGCATTTCCTGCATCACGCGCATTGCTGGCGGCCCGAGGGGATCATCTACCTGCAGGACCTTTATGTCGATGACCGCGCGCGCGCGCGCGGTACCGGGCGGGCCCTGATACAGGCGGTGTATGACGCGGCCGATGCGCGCGGCGTGCCGGGCGTCTACTGGCTGACGCAGGAGTTCAACGCCGAGGCGCGCAGGCTCTATGACCGCATCGGCACCAACACGCCTTTCGTCAAATACACGCGCCCGGAATGACGGGGCGGCTGCTTGTCGCCGCGGGGCTGGCGCTTGCGGCCTGCGCCGCCCCGCCCCCGCCGCCCCAGGCGAGCCGGGCGCCGATCGATCTGGCCGCGCAATCGCCCGCGATCAGCTCGCGCGCGCTGTTCGGCGCGCCCGACCCCTTCCCGCCCGAGCGGCACAATGCGCAGATCGTCCAGGACGTGCTGGAGCTGGGCTTCCGGCTGGAATCGGGGCGCGAAGTGCCGCAATTCTCGCGTTTCGAGGGGCCGGTGGGCATCCGTCTGCGCGGGGACATTCCACCGCTTGGCGTGATCGAGACCGACCGGCTGATCGACCGGCTGCGCCGCGAGGCCGGGCTTGATGTACGGCGCGGCGAGGCCGAGGGCCAGATCGTGGTCGATTTCGTGCCGCGCGCCACGATGCGCCGCGTCATTCCCGAAGCGGCCTGCTTCATCCTGCCCAATGTCGATAGCTGGGACGCGTTCCGCACGTCGCCGCGCGGCGCGCATCTGGACTGGACGCGGGTGGTGCAGCGCGAAAAGGTGCTGGTCGTGGCCCCCTCGGACAGCACGGTGCAGGAGATGCGCGACTGCCTGCATGAAGAGGTCGCGCAGGCGATGGGGCCGCTCAATGACCTGTTCCGCATCGGCGAGTCGGTGTGGAATGACGACAATTTCCAGACCGCGCTGACCGGATACGACATGCTGGTGCTGCGGGTCTGGAACGACCCGGCGCTGCGGCCTGGCATGACGCGCGAACAGGTGGCCGAGCGACTGCCCGCGATCCTCGCGCGGCTGAACCCGCGGGGCGAGCGCGAGGGGCCGCCACTCGATGACGTGCCGACCCCGCGCGCCTGGACCGTCGCGATCGAGGGCGCTTTGGGCGCGCCCCGGCGCGCGCGGGCGCATGCCTTGGCGCAGGACGCGCTGGGCATTGCGGTGCGCGCGGGCTGGCGCGACGAGCGGCTGGCGCTGGCGCTGTTCCTGAGCGCGCGTTTCGCCCCCGAAGGCGACGGCCAGCGCGCGATCGAGGCGCTGACCCAGGCGGCGCTGATCTATGGCGCGCGCCCCGGCGGCGCGGTGCCGCGCGCGCATGTCGAGCTGCATCTGGCCGCGCAGGCGCTGGCGGCCGGGCAGGACCCGCTGGTGCTGCGGCTGACCGACAATGCCATGCCGCCCGCGCGCCGCTCCGAGAACGGGGCGCTCTTGTCCTCGCTGATGCTGTTGCGCGCGCAGGCGCTGGAGCGTATGGACCGCACGGCAGAGGCCGAGCGCCTGCGCCGTCAGGCCGCGCCCTTCGCAGTGTTCGGCTTCGGCTCGGAACAGGCGGCGCGCGCGCGGCGCGAAGAGGTCGCGGCGCTGGGGCGGCCGCGCTGAGCCGCGACCGGGGGCGCCAGGACAGGGGACAGGAATGATCGTGATACTGGGAATGCTGGGTGGCGGCCTGTGGGGCGAGCGATCAGCGCGCAAGATGGGTGGCAACGGCAAGGACCGCGCGCAATACGCGGCCGTGGGTGTGATCGCGGGCGGGCTGGTGGGCCTTTTCGTCACCATCGCGGTGGAATGGTCCTTCTGAGGTGTTCCTGCCCTTCTTCCAGACCCTGCGCGACCATGGTGTGCCGGTCTCGCTGCGCGAATATCTGGGGTTTCTCGAAGGGGTCGCCGCGGGGCTGGTAACTTAAGATGTCGAGGGGTTCTACCACCTCGCCCGCGCGGCGATGGTCAAGGACGAGCGCCATCTCGACCGCTTCGACCAGGCCTTCTCGGCGGCGTTCAAGGGGCTGGACGAGATCGACCTGGGGCAGATGGTCGAACGGCTGGACCTGCCTCGCGACTGGCTGGAGAAGCTGGCCGAGAAGCACCTTACCCCCGAGGAGCGCGCGCAGGTCAACGCCATGGGCGGATTCGACAAGCTGATGGAGACGCTGAAACAGCGGCTCGCCGAGCAGGAAAAGCGCCATCAGGGCGGATCCAAGTGGATCGGCACCGCCGGCACCTCGCCCTTCGGCGCCTATGGCTACAACCCCGAGGGCGTGCGCATCGGGCAGGACGCCTCGCGCCACCGCCGCGCGGTCAAGGTCTGGGACCGGCGCGAGTTCCGCAACCTGGACGACACGGTGGAGCTTGGCACGCGCAATATCAAGGTGGCGCTCAAGCGGCTACGGCGCTGGGCGCGCGACGGCGCGACCGAGGAGCTTGACCTGGACGACACGATCCGCGCCACCGCCGAGCAGGGCTGGCTGGATGTGCGCACGCGCCCCGAGCGGCGCAATGCCGTCAAGGTGCTGCTGCTGCTGGATATCGGCGGGTCGATGGACGAGCATGTGCGCGCCGTTGAAGAGCTGTTCAGCGCCGCGAAATCCGAGTTCAAGCATTTCGAGCATTATTACTTTCACAACTGCCTGTATGAGTTCGTCTGGCGCGACAATGCCCGGCGCTGGACCGAGCGGCTGCCGACATGGGATCTGCTGCGCCAGTATGGCAGCGACTGGAAATGCATCTTCGTGGGCGACGCGGCCATGTCACCCTATGAGGTCGCCCTGCCCGGCGGCGCGAACGAGCACTGGAACGAAGAGGCCGGGCAGGTCTGGCTGAACCGTGCCCGCGCGCAGTGGCCCGACCATCTGTGGATCAACCCCCCCCCCGAGGCGCAGTGGCGCCACACCCAGTCCATCGGCATGATCCGCGATGTGTTCGAAGGCCGCATGGTGCCCATGACACTCGAAGGATTGTCGCGCGGGATCAGGGAGTTGGGGCGATGATGCAGATTTGCAACTGTTAAGAACATCCTGCAACAGTCGGTAAAACAAGCAAATTCTTGCTGACCGATTTGCATGCCGGAAAGCGCGCCCTTAGGTCTGTGCGGACGCTGGGCGCAAGGTCCGGTGTGGCAGAAACAGACAGGAGACTTTCATGGCACTCAATCGCCTTCTCGCATCCACGATCCTCGCAGCCGGGCTGGTGGCGACGCCGTTCCTCGCCGATCAGGCCACGGCGCAGGACGAGATGATGCAAGACGACATGATGATGGACCCGGGCCCGGGGGCCGAACTGGCCGAAGATGACGCCATGGTCGATGCGTTCATCACGGCGGCCCTCGCCGTGGCCGAGACGCGCGAGTCCTATCTCGCGCAGCTTGAGAACGTGACCGATGAAGACGAGCAGATGGCCATCGTGCAGGAAGCCGATGCGGCCATCCTCGAAGTGGTCGAGCAGTCGCCCGACATCACCGTGGATGAGTATATCGCCATCGGGGAAGCCGCTGCCGCCGATCCGGAACTGGCCGCGCGCATCGATGCCCGCTTCAACGAGGCGCATGGCGGCTGAGGCCGATCTGGCTGACCGTCTGGAAATTGCGAACCGGGGCCCTGCGCGGGCCCCGGTTTTTTCGTTCACTGCGTGATTGTCACACGCTCCATCCGGTCGGGCGTGCCCATAACGGCGCCATTCCCGCCCGTGCCGCGCTTGATCTCGTCAAGCACATCGTAGCCATCGAGCATCTGCCCCACGACGGTATATTGCCCGTCCAGATGCGGCGCAGGCGCGAACATGATGAAGAACTGGCTGTTGGCAGAATCGGGGCTTTGCGCCCGGGCCATGCCGACCACGCCACGCTCGAAGCTCTGGTCGGTGAACTCGGCCTGCAGGTTGGGCATGTCCGACCCGCCCGTGCCCCAGCGCCCGCGATTGCCGTCGACCTGCCCATGCTCGACATCGCCGGTCTGGGCCATGAAGCCCTCGATCACGCGGTGGAACACCACCCCGTCATAATCGCCGCGCTCGGCCAGGGTGACGATACGTTCCACATGCCCCGGCGCCAGATCGTCACGCAGCGCGATGCGGATGGTGCCGTTGGCCTGACCGGCAACCTCGATCTCCATCACCGGGCCGGTATGGCCCTCGGGGACGGTCGTCTCGGCGCTGGCGCGGTTCAGGTCCAGCCAGGACGCGCCGAGGATGGCGAAACCAAGGGCGAAAAGCCCTGCAAAGATCAGTCTGTCACGCATCGGCGGCCACCTTCACGCTGAGCATCTTGTCGGGGTCCGCGGGCGGCTCGCCGCGGGTGATGGCGTCCACATGCTCCATCCCCGCGATCACCCGGCCATAGACCGTGTATTGCCGGTTCAGGAAGTGGTTGTCGCTGAAATTGATGAAAAACTGGCTGTTGGCGCTGTCGGGGTTCTGCGACCGCGCCGCCCCCAGCGTGCCGCGATCATGCGGGACGCCGGAGAACTCGGCCTTGAGGTTGGGCAGGTCCGAGCCGCCAGTGCCGCAGCGGGCGGGGTTGTAGTTGCGGTCGGTCTTGCCATTCGCCACATCGCCGGTCTGCGCCATGAAGCCGTCGATCACGCGGTGAAACACGACATTGTCATACGCCCCGGCGCGCGCCAGCTCTTTCATCCGCGCGCAGTGGCCCGGCGCGATATCGGGCAGAAGCTCGATCGTGACAGTGCCGCCCGCGAGTTCCATCAGGATGGTGTTCTCGGGGTCCTTGATTTCGGTCATCTGGTATCCTTCGCATCTGGAGAGGTCGTCTGCCGCCAACCTACTGCGCGCGGGACCGCAGGAAAAGCCCCCGCGCCGCGCCCCGGCATTGACCCCACCCCGGCTTTCACGCCACATAGCGCCAAATTGAGCGATGCGGGAGCGGGACCATGCGCTACAACCCCCTCGACGATCTGGATTTCGCAGGCCACACGGCGCTGATCCGGGTGGATCTGAATGTGCCGGTGGAAAACGGCGTCGTGACCGATACCACCCGCATCGCGCGGATTATCCCCACCATCCGCCATGTGACCGAAGCGGGTGGCAAGGCCGTGCTGCTGGCGCATTTCGGTCGCCCCAAGGGCACGCGCGTGCCTGAAATGTCGCTCGAGCAGGTGCGCCCGGCCCTGGCCGAAGCGCTGGGCCAGCCCGTCGCCTTTGCCGAGGATTGCATGGGCGCGCCCGCCAAGCGCGCCGTCGCCGAGATGGCGGCGGGCGACGTACTGCTGCTGGAGAACACGCGCTTTCACGCGGGCGAAGAGAAGAATGACAAGATGCTCGCCGCCTCGATTGCGGCGCTGGGTGATCTCTATGTCAATGACGCCTTCTCGGCGGCGCATCGGGCGCATGCCTCGACCGAGGGCATCGCGCATCTGCGCCAGTCCTGCGCGGGGCGGCTGATGGAGGCAGAACTCAAGGCGCTCGAGGCGGCGCTGGGCGACCCGGCGCGCCCCCTCGCCGCCGTGGTGGGCGGCGCCAAGGTCTCGACCAAGCTCGAATTGTTGTCGCACCTGATCACACGCGTCGATCACCTGATCATCGGCGGCGGCATGGCGAATACCTTTCTGGCCGCCAAGGGCGTCGCCATCGGCACGTCGCTCGCCGAGCGCGAGATGGCCGACACGGCGCGCGAGATCATGGACAAGGCCGAGAGCGGCGACTGCGTGATCCCCCTGCCGCACGACATTGTCGTGGCGCGTGAATTCGCCGCCGGGGCGGCGCATGAGGTGCTGCCCGTCGATGCCTGCCCCGAGGATGCGATGATCCTCGATGCCGGCCCCGAGACAGTGGCCGCGATCAACGCCGTGCTGGGGCAGTGCCGCACGCTGGTCTGGAACGGCCCGCTGGGTGCCTTCGAGATCACGCCCTTCGACGCCGCCACCAATGCCTGCGCGCAAGAGGCCGCGCGGCTGACCGGCGAGGAGAAACTCGTCTCGGTCGCGGGCGGGGGCGATACGGTCGCGGCGCTCAACCGCGCGGGCGTGGCCGACGGCTTCAGCTACATCTCGACCGCGGGGGGCGCGTTCCTCGAATGGATGGAGGGCAAGACCCTGCCCGGCGTCGCGGCCCTGATGACGGAACGGCACTGATGACAGGCCTGATCTGGACCGGCGCGGCGGTCGCGATGGCAGGGGTGCTGGCGCTGGTGTGGTGCATCATCTATGTGCTGCGCCTGCGTCGTGCTGGGCTTGACGACGAGACCTTGCGCGCACGGATGCAAAAGGCCGTGGTCGTGAATTTCGCCGCGCTGGCGATCTCGACCCTGGGGCTGATGATGGTGGTTGCGGGAATATTCCTGCGCTGAGCACTGCAGGGGATTCCCAAACCCGCGCGGCTGTGGCATGATTCGCGCGGAATGTGGATCCAACCGCATCGGGACAGGCACACAGATGAAACACACTCGCCCCGCGCTTGGCGCGCTGTTCTATTTCGGGACATCGCTGGTGCTCGCGCTCTATTTCACCTTTTCGGCGGTGCAGGGCTCTTTCGGGCTGTTCAACCGCGTGCAGGTCGAGGCCGAGTCGGTCGAGCTGCGCGCCGAGAGGGACCGGCTGGCGCTGGAACTCGCCGAGTTGGAGAACCGCACACTGCGCCTGTCGGACGACTATCTGGATCTCGACCTGCTTGACGAACGGGCGCGCGACGTGCTCGGCCTTGCCCGTCCCGACGAGGTGCTGATCCGCTGAGCCGCGCCGATGCCCCCTGCGCGGGCATTCATGCAGAAATCCGGCCTGCGGCACACACTCGGCTTTGACATCCGTGCCACACTCGCCCTATGCTTTACGTAGCGTAAAGTGATGGCGCTGACGGGACGCGCCTTGAACACGGTTCCGGCACCGACCATCTGACAGGGTAACAGGTCCATGCGAGGAGCGCCTTGGACGTTGCCCGAGGGGAGGAAGCGGTCATGTTCGATCCGATTTCGTTCTGGATGAAGGGATCAGTCATCTGGGTCCGTATCCTCCAGCAGCAGCAGGAAGCGTATCTGCGGATGCTGGCTGCATTCGCCCAAGGGCTGCCGCGTGAAAGCTCTGCCGAACTGGCGCGCGAGGCGGAAGCGATGAAAGCGACTCTCAAGCGCAGCAACGCATCGAAGCGCCCTGCCCCACGGCGCAGCGCCGACGGGGACAAAGCCCAACGCGTCAGTGCCTGAGGCGACCGTCACGCTACAACTCTCAAGCGAAGCACTCGGTGCATCAGCAATGCGCCGAAGGTTGGTCCAAGCTGGCAGCGGAATCGAAACATCTGGTGCTCGGCGTTAAATTATCGTATATTGTGCAGATAAGGCGCGCGTTCGCAGAATGGCCGACACGCCGCCAAGAGTTCTTTTCCCACAACTTTAGGTCGACCCGTAGCGCGGTAAACGTGAGGAAAGAACAGTGATGCAAAACCGTAAGGTCATCGTGCTAGAAGACGACCCGGACGTTCTGCAACTCGTTGACAGGGTTGCCACCGGCGACGGCTTCGAGGTTCATGGCGCTTTATCGCTTGCGGAATGTCGCAGGAAGATGCGGGCCGTGGATCCCACGATCTTCATCGTCGATGTCAACCTGCCCGATGGCAGTGGGCTGTCCTTCGTGCCGGAAATCCGCGAGCACAGCCGCGCGGGCATCCTGATCCTCTCGGCCCGCACGGCCGAAGTCGATCAGGTGCTGGGCCTCGAGATGGGGGCCGACGACTATGTTGCCAAGCCATTCCGCCCGCGCGAACTGGTCGCGCGCATGCGTGCGCTTCACAGGCGCCTTTCCGCACGGCCCGGCGAGGTGCCCGCGCCGCAGCATGACGGCGCGCCCGATTTCACCTTGTCGGGATATCAGCTTTTCCTGCAGGCACGCCGTGTCATCGACCCCGAGGGGCGCGACATCGCGCTGACTGCGGCAGAGTTCGACGTCTTCGCCGCGTTGATGGAATTCGAGGGCAGGATCGCCAGCCGCGACGAGATCATCGAGACAGTGCGGCGGCGCAACTGGTCGGGTAATGAGCGCGCCATCGACGGGATCGTCAGCCGCCTGCGGCGCAAGCTGCCGGTGCCGGAGTCCCAGCCGCATTTCATCCGCACCGTCTACGGGGTCGGCTATCTGGTCGCCGCCTGAAGCTTGCGCGCAAGGAGAGTCACGTCCCGGAAACAACTCTGCCTGAGATTGAACAATTTTATAAATATCTGCCCCAATAACGCCGTTCCTGTTGTGGATAACCTCAAGCGAGGCTCGCTGAGAAACACAGGAGAGGCAAGAATGTCAGTCAGCATCTTCCGTTACGGACGACGGCTGGGAACGTCGATCAAGGTTCCGAGTGCCGGCAATGAAAAGCCGGGCTGGCAGCCGCAGGTCAATGACCGTTTTCCCGACATCTCGGCAGTCACCACGCGCGGAACGCTCAGCCTGCATGAATGGGCGCGCGGTGGCTGGGTCTATCTGATGACGCACCCTGCCGCCTATACGCCCGTCTGCAGCACCGAACTGGGCGAGTTGGCCAAGCGCATCGACGAATTCGAAGAGCGCAATGTCCGGGTCATCGCACTGACCCGCGACACGGTCGAGGAGATCAGCGCCTGGACCCGCCAGATCGAGGCCGTCTACAAGACCAAGATCGAGTTCCCGCACATCGCCGACCCGCATGGGGTCATCTCGCGCGCCTGCGGCATGGTGTCCAGAGAGGCCGAGTGGAATGGCCCGCTTTGCGCCCGCCGGACCTATCTGATCGATCCGCAGGGCATCATCCGGGCGATCTTCGACTACCCGCTTGCCGTGGGGCGCTCTGTCGCGGAAGCGCTGCGCACCATCGATGCGCTGCAGATCGCCAGCAGCGTGGGGGCCTATACCCCCGGCGAGGGGAAACTGGGGGATCCGCTGCTGACCGATGGTCTGGCCGAAGAAAAGGACAAGCGCTTCGCCAACCGCAAGACCGAGACGCTGACGCCGTATCTTGAATTCGTCGATCTGTCGCGCCCGGCAACCGATTCCGACAACACGCGTTCGCGCGCCACGACGCGACAGAACGCGTCGGAGGGCGCCCTCCCCGGCCCGGGTGTTCCAGGCGGGCCGGGGAGTCCGCCGGGGGAACCGCGAAAGGACAGCCCGCTCCATCAGTTTCCGAAGCGCGCACCCTGACCCTTGTCATCGTCGGCGTCATGCCGGCCTCGAACCATCCCCACGCCATGCGGGCATTGCATGGCAGAACGACAGACACGCCACGCGCAGGCGCGACCCGATCGCGCGCGCGCGGCGAACGGCAGAGGATAGACCCATGCTTTCGAACATCGTCAACATACAGGATGCGCCGAAAGAGGCGCTCAAGCGCGAGCGGGCGCCGGACGCCGACTCCGTTGCCGGGCATCGGATTCTGGTTCTCGATGACGAGCCCGACGTCGCCCACACCATCGCGACGCAGGTGTCCTCGCTCGGATATCAGGTCCATGCCGTCACCGACTACGCAGAGTTTCGCGAGGCGCTGGGCAGCTTTCGGCCCGACATCCTGGTGATCGACACCTTCATGCCCGGCCACGATGCGCTGGACGTGATTCGCGACCTCGACCACGACACGCCCATGCAGATCATCGTGACCAGCGGTTACGGGCAACGCATCATCGACACGGTTGCCCAATCGGCACGCCATTACGGGCACGAGGTCCTTGGCGGTCTGCCCAAGCCGATCCGCCGCCGGGCGCTGAAGGACTTGCTCGTCCGTTCGGACACGGCCGCGCCCGCGGCAGTCGCGCCAGAGACAAAGAGCGACACGGCCTTCACGCCCACCGAGGCCGATCTGCGCGCCGCCTTCTGCAAAGAGCACCTCGTCCCCTATTTCCAGCCCAAGCTGTGCCTGAAGACCCGGCAGATCGTCGGCTTCGAGGCGCTGGTCCGCTGGGTCCACCCGGAACATGGCGTATTGTCGCCGTCAGCCTTTCTGACAGCGATCGAGGCGCACGGGCTGGAAACCGACCTGACCTTCCTGATGCTGGACAAGGCCTGCGCGTTCATCTCGGGCCTGCCCGACCCGGCCGTGCAGATCGCGATCAATGTGCCGCTGTCCATTGTGCAACTCGAGGAGTTCCGCGAACGGCTGGACCACACAGTGCACCGGCACAAGCTGATACCCGGACGACTGATCATCGAGATCACCAAGGCCGGCGACGCCGAGTTGACGCAAGCCGAAGTCGAGACGCTCGCGCGGCTGCGGCTGGCGGGCTACGTCCTCTCGCTCGACAATTTCGGCACTGGCGCGTCGGGGTTGACGCGGCTGGTGCGGGCGCCCTTCGCCGAGTTCAAGATCGACCGCAGCTTCATTCAGGGCCTCGACCAGTCGGAACAGGCGCAGGGCGTGCTGGCCTCGCTGGTCAAGCTGGGCAAGTCGCTCGATGTGCAGGTCACTGTCGACGGTATCGAGGACGAGGCGACGCTCGCGCACCTCGCGGCACTGGGCTGCGACATGGCGCAAGGCTATCAGGTCGCGCCCCCGATGGCGGCCGAGGACGCGGAACGCCTGTTCCTGGAGGCAGAGATCGGCTGACAACGGGGTGTGGACTTGGCGCAGCGGCTGCTGCAAGATAACGCTGTGCCAATATTTTAAGATTGTGTCCTGCCCCGATGATCGAGATTTCTGTCGAGCAACTCGAGACTTTCGACCTGCTTCCGAGTCCGATCTGGATCTTCTGCCAGGACAGTCTGCAAGTTCTCGCGGCGAACACGGCCGTCTGCGACTGGCTCGGCCTTGATCGCGAGACAATCACCGGTCTGAGCATCGTCGATATCCGCCCGCCCGATGAGCAGGCAGCGCTGCGCCAGCGCATCGCAGCCTTTCTTGCCGACGCGCGCGAGACGGCTGCCTACCCCGACCAGTGGCAACTCACGACCAGTGCCGGGGCCGTGCATCATGCCTCGGTCCACTGGCGCAAGGTGGTGCATGCGGGGCGGCCCGCCGTGCTGGCGACCTTCACCGATCTGAGCCGCGAGCATCTGGCCGAGAAGCGCCTGCAAGAGCGCGAGGCAGAATACGCGCGCGAGGCGCGGCATCCACGCCTTGCCGATGCCGCGTACACGCGGCTGTTCGACGCGGCCCCGGGGCGGATGGTCGTTCTTGAAGCCGGGACGCATGCGATCGTCGCCGGAACCGCCGAGTTCTCGAAAACCGTCGCGCGGACGCCTTCGGAGCTTGCGGGACAAATCTTCTTCGACGCCTTTCCGCCGAGGCCCGGCACGGAAGGCGCGCGCGACATGGAGCGGCTGCGCGACTCGCTGCGCCGGGTGGAACGGACGCGCACGACCGACGTGCTGCCGGTCATGCGCTTCGCGGTCGCCGATGGCGAGGGCGCGCTGCGCGACCGGTTCTGGAGCGTGATCAGCGCCCCGGTGCTCGATGAGGGCGGGCAACTCGACTATATCATCCTGCGCGTGCTCGACGTCACCGAGATTTCCGACGACCTGCGCGACAGCATCGGCACGACTGGCGACGGCGACAGGCTGACGGGCCTTGCCCATGACCTGGTCATGCGCGCCGACGAGACCGAGGCGCGGCTGGTGCGGCTGGCCTCGCTCGAGGCGCGGCTGCGCGCCGCCGAGGATCTGCTCGGCATGGGGGAATGGGAGTTCGACCTCGCAACGAAGCAGAACGAGTGGTCGGACAAGATCTACGAACTTTACGGATGGCCCAAGGACAAACCCGCCCCCAACCGCGAGGAGTATTACGAACTCGTCCTGCCCGAAGACAGACCGAGAGTGGCGGCAAATGCGCTGCAGTTCAGGGACAGCGGGTCCGACAGGTATGTCTTCACGCATCGCATCGTGCGGGGGGACGGTGCCATCCGGGTGATGCGCGGAACCGGAAATCTCTACCGGCTGGGCGGTCGGGACAAGGTTATCGGGGTGGTTCAGGACGTCACCGAGATCATTGGCTTGCAGGACGAACTGAAGCAGTCAGCGGAACTGCTCGATCT
>PXES01000359.1 GCA_003564655.1 Paracoccaceae bacterium | reverse complement strand
GTGTAGAGTTCGGTGATCTGGGCCGAGGATTTCCGCTCGCCCAACTCGGGGCCGAAATCGATCCAGAGCTTGATCGCGGGCTTGCGTGCCTCGGGGAAGGGCTCGGCGCGGGTGACGCGGCCGGCGCGGATATCGACCCGCAGGAAATCGTCGAAGCTGATCTCGCTCATTGCGCCAACTCGCGCGAGCGGGCGGCGGCGGCGGCGAGCGTGCGGCGCATCAGCGGCGGCAGGCCGGTCCCGGCGTCCATCAACTCGGACAGTCCCGCCGCCGTGGTGCCGCCGGGGCTGGTGACATTGACGCGCAGCGTCTCTGCCGTCTCGGGCGACTGGTGCGCCAGTTCCCCCGCGCCGATGACCGTGGCGCGGGCGAGTTGCATGGCCAGGTCCTCGGGCAGCCCCTCGGCCACCCCGGCGGCGGCCATTGCCTCGATAAGGTGGAACACATAGGCGGGCCCCGAGCCGGAGAGTGCCGTCACCGCATCCATCTGCGACTCGTCCTCCAGCCGGACGGTCGCGCCGACCGCCGCCATCAGCGCCTCGGCCAGCGCCAGATGCGCCGCGCCCGCCTGCGCATTGCCGATCAGCGCCGAGACGCCGCGCCCGACCGCCGCCGGGGTGTTGGGCATGGCGCGGATGATCGGGCTGTCCGCGCCGAACACGGCCTCGAACCGCGCGAGCGAGGTGCCGGCCGCGATCGACAGGAACAGCGTGTCGCCGCCCGTAAAGCCCAGCATCTGCGGCAGCGCCTCGCCCATCATCTGCGGCTTGACCGCGAGCACCGCCACGGCCGGCGAGTCGGGCAGCGCCCCGTTCAGCACCACGCCCTGCGCCTGCACCCAGTCAGAGGGCGCGGGGTCGATCACATGCACGGTTTCCGGCCGCACCCCCTGCGCCAGCCACCCGGCCAGCAGCGCCGAGCCCATGCGCCCACAGCCCAGAAGGACCATCCCGCGCGCGGCAATCGCGTCGAGTGACATTGCTGTTCCCCTTGTATTCCCTGTCATCGCGTCGGCGCGACTTTATCAGGTTGTCGCGCCCGCGCGGCGGGGGGTCAAGGGGCAGGGTGGATCATGCGCGGCCCACCGCCTCGGCCAGCGCGACATCAAGCGCTGCGGCAGGCGTGTGCTCGGCCCAGGCGACAAGCTGGAAGGCGGGGTAGAAGCGTTCGGCAGCCATGATCGCGGCGCGGATCATCCGCTCGATCTGGTCGATGCCCGCGGGCTGGTCCTCGGCCAGGATCAGCCCGTAGCGCCAGACCATCAGCCGCTGGCTCTCCCAGTAGCTGAACGCCCCCGACCAGACCATGTCATTGGCGCGGCTGATGGTCTCGTACAGCGCGGGCAGCGCGCCCTCGGGCGGGTCCATCTCGAAGGTGCAGATCAGCCGCAGCATGTTCTCGCCGGGCGCGAGCGCCAGCGTCACCGAATAGCTGCGCCACTGCCCCTCGACCGCCATGGCGATCTGGTCCTCGTTCATGCGGTCGAAATCCCAGGCGTGATGCTCGGCGAGCGTCTCGACCATGTCGATCGGATGAAGACTGTCATTGGAGAGGTAGAACTCGACTGCTGACATGACCCGCCTCTATGTGTTGTCTGCGCCCGGCCCCCCCAGACACAGAGTGGCACCGCTATCGCTGTGCGCCCCTTGGCGTGCGCTTACTAGATATGGTGTGGCCAAACAATGCGCCTGTAAAGCGAAATCTCGCCCCTGCCGGAATTTCCTGGGGATAACTTCGCTGCGGGCAAAGCAGGCGGATCAGTGACAGGGGCGCTGCGCGCATCGCGGTTGCCGATTGGCGCGGGTGGGGCCGAATTGGATCGGACGCACGGGGCCGGGCGGCGGTTCTTCGCTGTGAGCCGGTCGCTGCTGCCGGTCTTCCAGAGCCCTCGAAAAAGGTCACGACCCGGGGGGTTTCCTGCGCCGTTCCGGCAGGGAAAGCCGTATTTTTCGCAGCATGCCCTCAGGCCCGACCATGCGCGAGATCGTAGAAACGCCTCTAAGAAATTTCATAATTTTCAATACTATACAACTCGTTCTGAAACCTGATTGACAAAATGTCGCACCCGAATGATAGTCCGAATCTCTTAACATGTTATGCAAAGGGAGGTCAGCTTGGCTGAGACCGAAAACCCCACCCCGACGAAACCCATCCCGACGCGACGCGAGTTCCTGACAATGGTCGGCGCCGTCGGCGGTGCTGCAGCGATGTATCAGGCCATGGGAATGATGGGGATGGCGCATGCCTCGCCCTATGATGGGCCGATCCAGCTTGGACAGGCGCCCGAAGGCACGAAGGTCCTTATCCTGGGTGCAGGCATTGCGGGCATGGTCGCGGCGATGGAGCTGCGCGACGCGGGCTATGACGTCGAGGTGCTGGAATACCGCGACGTGGCTGGCGGGCGCTGCTGGACGCTGCGCGCGGGCGACACCTATGAGGAGCTTGGCGGCTTCGTCCAGACGGTCGATTTCGCCGAAGGCAACTACTTCAACCCCGGCCCGTGGCGCGTGCCCTACAACCACTACGCGATCCTCGACTATTGTCGGCGGCTCGAGGTGGAGCTCGAACCGCTGATCCAGATCAACAACCACGCCTATGTGCATTCTGTCGATGCCTTCGACGGCAAGCCCGTGCGCTACCGCGAGGTCAATGCGGATTTCCGTGGCCATATCTCGGACCTGCTGTCCAAGGTGACGAATCAGGGCGCGCTGGACGAGGTCCTGTCGGAAGAGGACAAGGAGAACCTGCTGGAGGGTCTGCGCACCTTCGGGGCGCTGAACAGCGACAACGAATATGTCTCGGGCGATGCCGCCAGTCGGCGGCGCGGGTTCGACCGCCCGCCCGGCGGCGGTGTCGATGCGACCCCGATCTCCAGCGAAATCATGGATGTCTCCACGCTGCTCGACTCCGGTCTGTGGAGCCGCCTTGCCACCAGCGAGACGCTGAACAGCTCGGCACCGATCTTCCAGCCGAAGGGCGGCATGGACATGATCGCCCGTGCCATGGCCGAAAACCTCGGCGATGTGATCCGGTATCGCAAGCGGGTCACGCGCATCCGGCAGGACGAGGACGGCGTGACCGTCACCTACGAGGACCTCATCACCGGCGAGACGGACGTGACCACCACTGCCGATTACTGCGTGTGCACGATTCCCTTCTCGATCCTCAGCCAGATCGATCACGATTTTTCGGCGCCGCTGGCCAATGTCATTCAGGACATGCCCTATGCGGCCTCGATCAAGGTCGGGCTGGAGTTCAAGCGCCGCTTCTGGGAGGAGGACGAGCATATCTACGGCGGCACGACCTACACCGATCTGCCGATCTCGCAGATTTCCTACCCGTCGAACGACTACCTGTCGAAAAGGCCCGGCGTGGTGCTGGGCGCCTATTCCTGGGGGGCGCTGGCGTATCAGTATTCGTCGATTCCCCCTGAAGAGCGCGTGACGCGCACGGTCGAATGGGGCAGCCAGATCCACCCGCAGATGCCGGAGGAGTTCAAGGCAGGCGTGTCGGTGGCCTGGCACCGGGTGCCCTGGACGCTGGGCTGCTACGGGCTGTGGAACGACAAGGACGACCATTACGAGGACGCAGTCGCAATGGATCGCCGGATCGTCTGCGCGGGTGAGCATCTGTCGTATCTGCCCGCGTGGATGGAAGGTGCGGTCCTGTCATCGCTCGACGCGATCAGCCGCCTTCATGACACTGCCCGCAACCAAGCAGGAGAGTAATCAATGCGTAAATCGATGATCGCGGCGCCGCTTGTGCTCGCCGCATTCGCCCTGCCGGTGGCTGCCGATGACAGCGACGCCTGGTTCGAGAGCCGCAGCGCCCTGACGCAGCAGACGGGCGAGGGCATCTATGCCGCCGTCTGCGCAAGCTGCCACATGCCCGAGGGCGGGGGCGCGAGTGGCGCCGCCGACTACCCTGCGCTTGCGAACAACCCGAGGCTGGAGTTTCCCGACTATGCGATCATGGTCACCCTGCACGGGCAGGCCGCCATGCCGGGCCTGGGCGGGATTCTGGACGACGCCCAAGTGGCCGAGGTCGTGAACTACATCCGGACCCATTTCGGCAACGACTACCCCGATGATCCGGCGACCGAAGAGCTGGTGTCGGACGCAAGATAGGTGTGACGATCGGCCTGCGCCTGTCCGCCGCTTCAGGGGCGGGCGCAGGACCGGATGCGATTTCGACCGCGGGCGATGGCGCCCGCGGTCGATGATTCAGAACGGCGCGTGCCACGGGCCGCGCAACGAAAGGGTCAAGACGATGCTCAGATACTCCCGCATTCTCGCTGGTAGCGCAGCGATCACGCTCGCGGCCGGGCTGGCGCAGGCCGAAGTCATCCGCCACCCCATCCCGGGTTCGGATTTCCCGATCTCCAGAGCGGTCGAAATTCCCGCCGATGCAACGCTGGTCTATCTCAGCGGCGTCGTGCCCGGCGTGACCAACCCCGATGCCGCCCCCGGCACGGCCGAGGCCTTCGGCGATACCGAAGCGCAAACTGTCTCGGTCCTCGACCGGATTGCCGCGACCCTCGCGGATCTCGACCTGACACTGGCGGATGTCGTGAAGATGCAGGTCTATCTGGTTGCCGATGACAGCGGGCAGATGGATTTCCGGGGCTTCATGCAGGGCTATGTCCAGTATTTCGGCACTGAAGAGCAGCCCATGCTTCCGGCCCGTTCGGTCTTCGAGGTTGCCGGGCTGGCAAATCCGCACTGGCTTGTGGAAATCGAAGTGGTGGCCGTGCGGCAATGAGCGTGCCCTTGCGCGCTGTGATGTGACGCGTTGGGCCCGGCGGGGTCTTACGCGACCTCTGATCCGACGAGGCTCAGGAAGCGGTCCACATCTTCCGCCCGCGTGTTCCAGCTCGTGACCAGGCGGGCCGAGACGGTCTCGGGGTCGTTCTGATGGTCGGGCCAGAGGAAATACTGCGCGCCCGCCGCCTGTAGCGCCTCATGCGTGCGGCGGGGCAGGCGCGCGAACAGCATGTTGCCCCCGCGTGGGAAAAGAAGAGGCGCGTGCAGCCCGCCCTCGAGCCGTTCGGCCATGGCGTTGGCGTGGTGGGCAAGGTCGAGCCACAGCCCCCCGTCGAGCCAGGCCAGCATCTGTGCGGCCAGGTAGCGGTGTTTCGACCACAGATGCCCGGCGCGCTTGCGGCGCAATGCGAACTCCCAGGCGCGCGCGGGGTCGAAGATCACCACCGCCTCGACCCCCATCAGCCCGTTCTTCGTGCCGCCCAGCACCAGCGCATCGACGCCTGCGCGCCAGGACATCTCGGCAGGCGTGCAGCCCTCGGCCACCAGCGCATTGGCAAAGCGCGCGCCGTCCAGATGCACGGGCAGGCCGTGGTCGCGCGCGATGGCGGCAAGCCGTGCGATTCCGGCGCGCGTGTAGCGGGTGCCGCATTCGGTCAGATTGGTCAGGCTCAGGCAGGCGGGCTGAACATTATGGACATTGCCGCGCCCCGAGGCGGCCAGCCGCTCGGCCAGCACCTCGGGCGCGATCCTGCCGTCGGGGCCGTCGACAAGCACAAGCTTCGCGCCGCCGGTGTAGAATTCGGGCGCGCCGCATTCATCGACCTCGATATGCGCCAGCCCGTGGCAGTAGATCGCCCCCCAGGGCGGGGTCAGCGTGGCCAGCGCCAGCGCATTCGCCGCACTGCCCGTGGTGACAAGGAACACCTCGGCCTCGGGCGCCTCGAACACATCGCGCAGCCGGTCGCGCAGCGCCTGGCTCAGCGCGTCGCCGCCATAGCCCGGCGCATACCCGTCATCGGCGCGGCGCAGCGCGTCCCAGATTTGCGGCGGCAGGCCAGAGGTGTTGTCCGAGGCGAAATACATGCGCCTTGCGTGATACGGTCCGCGCGCGCTGTCAAGGTGGCGCGGGTTGACAGGGCCGGGGGCAGGGCGCATATCCCCTGCAAATACAGGAGTTCCCGCCATGTTCATCCAGACCGAATCGACCCCCAACCCGGCGACGCTGAAATTCCTGCCGGGCCAGCAGGTTCTGGAAATGGGCACGGCCGATTTCCCGACGCCCGACACGGCCGCAACCTCGCCGCTGGCGCGCCGGGTCTTCGCGGTCAGTGGCGTGACCGGGGTGTTCCTCGGCAGCGATTTCGTCACCGTGACCAAGGCCGATGATGTCGAATGGCAGCACATCAAGCCCGAAATCCTTGGCGCGATCATGGAGCACATGCAATCCGGTGCCCCGGCGATCGAGGGCGAGGCCGAGGCAGGCCACGCCGCCCATGACGGCCCGGATGCCGAGATCGTGGGCCAGATCAAGGAGTTGCTCGACAGCCGCGTGCGCCCGGCCGTGGCGCAGGATGGCGGCGACATCACCTTCCACGGGTTCGAGCGCGGCGTGGTCTATCTGCACATGAAGGGCGCCTGCGCGGGCTGCCCGTCCTCGACCATGACGCTGAAGATGGGCATCGAGAACCTGCTGCGCCATTACATCCCCGAAGTGACCGAGGTGCGCCCGGTTGCGGTCTGACCCGCTGATCCTAGGCTTCGACACATCGGCCGCGCATTGCGCGGCCGCTTTGCTGTCGGGCGAGCGCGTGCTGGCCCGGGCCGAGGAAGCGATGGCGCGCGGGCAGGCCGAACGTCTGGTGCCGCTGCTGGAAGAGGTGCTGGCCGCAGGCGGGGTCGGGTGGGGCGATCTGGACGCGCTGGCCGTGGGCACCGGGCCGGGCAATTTCACTGGTATCCGCATTGCCGTGTCCTGCGCGCGCGGGCTGGCGCTGGGCCTCGGGATACCCGCCATCGGGATAAGCCTGTTCGAGGCCCGCGCCCACGGTCTGCCGCGCCCGTTGAGAGTGGTCGAGGATGCGCGGCGCGGACAGGTCTATGTGCAGGCCTTCACCCCGGAGCCGACGCCACCCGCCCTTTGCGCACCTGCCGATGCGGCTGGCGATACTGCCGCCCCCGTGACCGGGGGCGCGGCCGGGGCCTGGTCGGCGGTATCCGGCGCCCCGGTCCTGCCGCCCGCATGCCCGCTCGCGGAAGGCATCGCGCGCGTCGCGCGGGCGCGGCTCGGCACAGCGCAGCCGCGCCCGTCACCGCTCTATATCCGCGCGGCCGATGCGGCGGCCCCGTCGGAGCCGCCGCCGCGCATCCTGCCATGAGCCCGCAGGCGCTGGCGGCCCTGCACGCCGCCTGTTTCACTGCCCCCCCGCCCTGGAGCGCAGACATCTTCGCCGCGCTGCTGGCCGAGCCCGCCTGCCACCTGGTGACCGCCCGTTCGGGCTTTGCGCTGTTCCGGCGGGTGCTGGACGAGGCCGAATTGCTGACGCTGGCGGTGCATCCGGGCGCGCGCCGTCAGGGGCAGGGGCGGACGCTGCTGGTGCAGGGCCTCGAGGAGATGCGCGCGCAAGGGGCGCGGGCCTGTTTTCTCGAGGTCGCAGCCGACAACGCCCCGGCCTGCGCACTCTATGCCGCCCACGGCTTCGAGCTTCAGGGGCGCCGGCCCGGCTACTACTGTGCGCCCGGCGCCGCGCCGGTCGATGCGCTGCTGATGCGGGCAACGCTCGACCCGGTGGGCGGCTGATCCGGGGCAGCGGCGTCGCACGCGCGAATTTGCTGTTGACCGGGGCAGGCATAACCGCCTTAATCGCCTCATTCGCAGCGCCGAAGTTTGGCGCGCGGCATCCCCAGCCTGGCGCATTCCGAACGACCGGGCCGTCCACAGGAGAGTGACACGATGACCAGCCCCCGCACCCTTGCCCTGACCTGTTCCGCCTTCGCCCTTGCGGCGGGCATGGCGCAGGCCGACTCGCCCGCGCTGATGTTCGACATGGGCGGCAAATTCGACAAATCCTTCAACGAGGCCGCCTATAACGGTGCCGAGCGCTGGAAGGAATCGACGGGCGGCAGCTATCGCGAGATCGAGATCTCGGCCGAGGCGCAGCGCGTGCAGTTCGTCCGCCGTCTGGCCGAGGCGGGCTCGAACCCCATCGTCGTTCTCGGATTCGCCAATGAGCCCACGCTGAACGAGGTCGCGCCGGAATACCCCGACACGACCTTCGTGCTGATCGACGCGGTGGTCGATCTGCCCAATGTCCGCTCGGTCATCTTCGCCGAAGAGGAGGGCAGCTATCTGGTCGGCATGATTGCCGCCATGACCACCCAGACCGACACTGTGAGCTTCGTGGGCGGCATGGAAATCCCGCTCATCACTGCCTTTGCCTGCGGCTATGCGCAGGGCGTCAAGGCGGTGAACCCCGACATCAACGTGATCGTCAATTACACGGGCTCGACGCCCGCCGCCTGGAATGACCCGGTGCGCGGCAGCGAGATCGCCTCGGGGCAGTTCAGCCAGGGCTCGGACGTTGTGTTCGCGGCAGCGGGCAGCACGGGCCTGGGCGTCTTGCAGGCGGCCGAGGATGCGGGCGTCTTCTCGATCGGGGTCGACTCGAACCAGAACCACCTGCACCCCGGCTCGGTCCTGACCTCGATGCTGAAACTGGTCGATCAGGCCGTTTATGACGCCTTCACCGAAGGCCCCGGGATGGAAACCGGCGTGGTGCAGATGGATCTCGCCTCGGGCGGGGTGGGCTATGCCGTGGACGAGCATAACGAGCATCTGATCAGCGACGAGATGATGGCAGCGGTCGAGGAAGCCAAGGCCGCGATCATCGCGGGCGATCTGGCCGTCCACGACTACCGCACGGACAGCACCTGCCCGGCCTTCTAAGCCCATGGCGTTGACCGACACTGCGATGCGGCAGGAGACTGCCGCGTCCGACCTTGCCATCGAGTTGCGCGGGATCTCGAAGGCGTTCGGTTCCGTGCAGGCCAACAAGGACATTTCGATCCGCGTGAAGCGCGGCACGATCCACGGGATCGTGGGCGAGAACGGCGCGGGCAAGTCCACGCTGATGTCGATCCTCTTCGGCTTCTACAGCGCCGATGCGGGCGAGATCTACGTCAATGGCAAGCTGACCGAGATTCCCGACAGCCTGTCCGCGATCAAATCGGGGATCGGCATGGTATTCCAGCATTTCAAGCTGGTGGACAATTTCACTGTGCTGGAGAACGTGATCCTTGGTGCCGAGGATAGCGGCCTTCTGCGCCCGTCGCTGGCCCGGGCGCGGGGGCTGTTGAAGGATCTCGCGCGCGAGTTCGAGCTGAATGTGAACCCCGATGCGAAAGTCGAGGATCTGTCCGTCGGCCACCAGCAGCGGGTCGAGATCCTCAAGGCGCTGTATCGCGAGGCCGATATCCTGATCCTCGACGAGCCGACGGGCGTGCTGACGCCGTCCGAGGCCGACCATCTGTTCCGCATCCTCAAGGGGCTGAAGGAGCAGGGTAAGACGATCATCCTGATCACGCATAAATTGCGTGAAATCATGGATGTAACGGACGAAGTTAGCGTGATGCGGCGCGGCGAGATGGTCGCGACCCGCGTCACGGCCGAGACCAACCCGACCGAGCTTGCCGAGTTGATGGTGGGGCGCAAGGTGTTGTTGCGGGTGGAGAAAACGCCCGCCAAGCCGGGCGCCGAGGTGCTGCGCGCCGAGGGCTTGCGGGTGGTGGACAGCCACGGGGTCGAACGCCTGCGCGGTGTCTCGCTGGATATTCGCGCGGGCGAGATCCTGGGCATCGCGGGCGTGGCCGGGAACGGGCAGTCGGAGCTGCTGGAAGTGCTGGCCGGGCTGCGCGAGGCCGAGGGCCAGGTCTGGCTGCGGGGCGAGGCGCTGCCCATGTCGGGTGCGAAATTCGGGCCGCTGTCGCGCCGCAAGCAGGGCATTGCCCATGTCCCCGAGGACAGGCACCGCCGCGGGCTGGTGCTGAATTTCCACGCCTGGGAAAACACCGCTTTCGGCTATCATCACGACGCGCGCTTCAACCCTTCGCCCTGGCGCATGGACAATGACGCCATCCGCGAGGACACGCGCGGCAAGATGGAGCGTTTCGACGTGCGCCCGCCTGATTGCTGGCTCAAGGCCAGCGGGTTTTCGGGCGGCAACCAGCAGAAGATCGTGCTCGCGCGCGAGATGGAACGCAACCCCGAGGTGCTGCTGGTGGGCCAGCCCACGCGCGGGGGGGATATCGGCGCCATCGAGTTCATTCACCAGCAACTCATCAACCTGCGCGATCAGGGCACGGCGGTGCTGCTGGTGTCGGTCGAGCTGGACGAGATCCTGGCCCTCTCGGACCGGATCGCGGTGATGTTCGACGGGCGGATAATGGGCGAGCGGATGCCCGATGAGACAAACGCGCAGGAACTGGGGCTGCTGATGGCGGGGATGGAATGAGCACGAAAGCCCGCATCCCGCATTGGGCCGATGTGACGCTGGTGCCGCTGGTGTCGATCGCGCTGGCCTTTGTCATCTCGGCAGTGCTGATCTGGGCCATCGGCGAAAGCCCCTGGGACGCCGTCAAGATGATGGTCGAGGGGGCGTTCGGGTCAAGCTATGGCTGGGGCTATACGCTCTATTACGCGACGAATTTCATCTTCACCGGGCTCGCGGTGTCGGTCGCCTTTCAGGCGCGGCTGTTCAATATCGGCGGCGAGGGGCAGGCGGCGCTGGGGGGCTTGGGCGTGGCGCTGGTGTGCCTGTATATCCCCTGGCCGCACTGGTCGGTGGCGCTGGTCGCGGCCTCCATCGGCGCGGCGGTGTTCGGCGCGGCCTGGGCGTTCATTCCGGGCTATCTGCAGGCGAAACGCGGTAGCCATATCGTCATAACGACGATCATGTTCAATTTCATCGCCGCCTCGGTGCTGGGGTATATCCTCGTCAACATCCTGCGCCCGACCGGGTCGATGGATCCGGCATCGCCGCGCTTCGCGCCCGAAATCGCGCTGCCCAAGCTGCATGAGATGCTGGCGCTGGTGGGTATTCCCTTCAGCCGTGTGCCGCCTGTCAACATCTCGCTGCTGATCGCGGTGGGGATGTGTTTCGTGGTCTGGTATCTCTTGTGGCGCACGCGGCTGGGCTACCAGATCCGCGCCTTTGGCGAATCCGAACCGGCCGCCGAATATGCGGGCATCAGCCCGGTGCGGATCACGATCTATGTCATGCTCATTTCGGGCGGGCTTGCGGGCATGATGGCGGTCAATTCGGTGATGGGCGAGCAGCAGCGGCTGGTGCTGAACGCGGTCGAGGGGGCGGGCTTCATCGGCATCGCCGTGGCGCTGATGGGGCGCAACCACCCCTTCGGCGTGGTGCTGGCGGCACTTCTGTTCGGGTTCCTGTATCAGGGTGGGGCGGAGCTGGCGCTGTGGACCGCGATCCCGCGCGAGTTGATCGTGGTGATCCAGGCGCTGGTGATCCTGTTCACCGGCGCGCTTGACAATATGGTGCGCATCCCGATTGCGCGCGCCTTTGCAGCAGTGAGGGCGCGGTAATGGATATCGCAACGATCGTTCAGGTCATCGACTCGACCCTGCGGCTGGCCACGCCGCTGTTGTTCGCCTGCCTGGCCGGGCTGATCTCGGAGCGTGCGGGCGTGTTCGATATCGGGCTCGAGGGCAAGATGCTGATCGCGGCCTTCACGGCGGCGGCCATCGCCTATGTCTCGGCCAATGTCTGGATCGGGGTGGGCGCGGCGGTGCTGGCCTCGATGGTGCTGTCGCTGGTGCACGGGGTCGCCTCGATCACCTTTCGCGGCAACCAGCTTATCGCCGGGGTGGCGATCAACTTCCTGGCGGCCGGGATCACTGTGGTGATCGCGCAGAACTGGTTCCAGCTTGGCGGGCGCACGCCGTCGCTGACGGGCGATGCGCGCATGGCCCGGCTGCAACTGCCCTTTGCCGATGCGGTGCGCGATGTGCCGGTGCTGGGGCCGGTCTATAGCGGGATTCTCTCGGGGCATGGGCTATTGGTCTATGTGGCGTTTCTGTGCGTGCCGCTGACCTGGTACATGCTGTTTCGCACCCGCCTCGGGCTGCGGATGCGCGCCGTGGGCGAGAACCCGGCGGCGGTGGACACGGCCGGCATATCGGTCGTCGGGCTGCGCTATATCGGTGTGGCCATTGGCGGGGTGCTGTGCGGGCTGGCGGGGGCGTATCTAGCGACAGGGCTCTCGGCGGGCTTCGTGCAGGAAATGACCGCCGGGCGCGGCTTCATCGCGCTGGCGGCGATGATCTTCGCCAAATGGCGGCCCTGGCACGCGATGGGGGCCGTGCTGCTGTTCGGTTTCCTGGAAGCTGTGGCCAACAGGTTCCAGAACATCGAGATTCTGGGCGTTGGCGTGCCGGTTCAGGCCATGCAGGCCTTGCCCTATGTGCTGACTGTGGTCATTCTGGCAGGGTTCGTGGGCAAGGCCATTCCGCCGCGCGCGGTGGGCACGCCCTATGTCAAGGAACACTAGCCGACCCTGCGGGGCGAAAGTCGGGCCATGCAGGTCTATCTGCCGATCGCCGAAACCTCGGTCAACGCCTTCACGCTGCTGGGGGTCGGGGGCGGGGTGGGCGTGCTCTCGGGCATGTTCGGGGTCGGCGGCGGGTTTCTGATCACGCCGCTTTTGTTCTTCATCGGCGTGCCGCCCGCAGTGGCGGTGGCGACGGGCGTCAATCAGGTCGTGGCCTCGTCCATCTCGGGGGTGCTGGCGCATCTCAAGCGCAAGACGGTCGATCTGCGCATGGGGCTGGTGCTGCTGGTGGGCGGTCTGATCGGCTCAATCATCGGGCTGTGGTTCTTCAACCTGATGCAACGGCTGGGCCAGATCGACCTGATCGTGCAGCTCTCCTACGTGATCTTCCTGGGCGTCATCGGCGGGCTGATGTTCCAGGAAAGCCTGCGCGCCATGCTGCGGTCGCGAAACCCCGCCGCGCCACGGCGCAAGCTGCACACGCATCTGTGGGTGCACAACCTGCCGCTGAAGATGAAGTTCCGCGCCTCGGGGCTGTATATCTCGGTCTTCCCGCCGCTTCTGGTGGGCATGGGGGTCGGCATCCTCGCCGCTGTCATGGGGGTGGGGGGCGGCTTCATCCTGGTTCCGGCGATGATCTACCTTCTGGGAATGCCGACCAAGGTGGTGATCGGCACCTCGCTCTTTCAGGTGACGTTCGTGGCGGCCTTTACCACCATGGGCCATGCCGTGACCAACCAGAGCGTCGATGTGATGCTGGCGCTGTTCCTGATCCTCGGCGGGGTGATCGGCGCGCAGATCGGCACGCGGGTGGGGCTGGGGCTGAAGGCCGAGCATCTGCGCATCCTGCTTGCGGCGCTGGTGCTGGCGGTCTGCGGCAAGATCGCCTTCGACCTGCTCTGGACCCCGGCGGAGCTTTACTCAATCACCATCCCGGGGCGGTTCTGATGCGCGCGCTGGTGCTTCTCCTGCTGATGCTCGCGGCGCTGCCCGCGCGTGCCGAGGAGGTGATCGCCGGGCTCAGCCAGAACCGCGTCTCGCTGACGGTGAATTTCGAGGGCTCGGAGATCCTGATCTTTGGCGCCGTGCGCCGCGACGCGCCGCTGCCCGAGGGCGCACTCGATGTCGTCGTCACGGTCGAGGGGCCGCCCCTGCCCGCGATCATCTGGCGCAAGGCGCGGCGCGCCGGGATCTGGGTCAACACCGAAAGCCAGGAGGTCCGGGCCGCGCCCAGCTTCTACGCCGTCGCCTCCACTGGCCCGTTGCGCGACATCCTGTCGCCCGACGCGGACCTGACGCACCGCATCTCGACGCGGCTCGCGATCTTCGAGGCGCGCGGCGCGGTCGATGCGCGCGACCCGGCGGCGTTTACCGAGGCGCTGATCCGCATCCGCGAGAATGAGGGGCTCTATCAGAGCCACGCCGACGCCGTGCAGCTGGAGCGCGACACGCTGTTCTCGACCCGGCTGACGCTGCCCAAGAACATCGTCGAGGGGCGTTATGCGGCGCGCGTGTTCCTGTTGCGCGAGGGCGATGTGGTCGATCAGTTCGAGACGGTGATCGACGTGCAGAAGGCGGTGCTCGAGCGCTGGCTCTTCAACCTCGCCTACCGCCAGCCGTTTCTCTACGGGCTTCTGGCGCTGGGGCTCGCCGTGTTCTTCGGCTGGGGCGCCTCGGCGGTGTTCCGGCTGGTGCGGAGTTGAGGGGGCAGGGGGCGTGTGTCCGGGGGTGAGGGGCGGCTTTGCGGGACCTTTCTGCCGTTCGCGCTCTAACTCTTTGCTGTTGCAGCATAACCGATGCAACGGGCAGAAGGCTACTCCGAAGCGACAAGTCTTTCTCTTGCTATCAGATAAGAAATAAATGACGCGCAAGCTCCAAACATAAATAGCGCATCAGCTTCATCTACTTGAATATCTTCATACAATCTTGAGTGGCGTATTCCGCGCTCATCGTTCGTATAGGCGTATAGTTTCTCGAATGCAGCTTTCAGCCTACCATTCATATGTCCAGTTCTCTCAACTTTCGATAACGCTTTCCCGAGGCTCCTTTCTTCCGGACTTATGCGAACTGCCATTGCCTCGACAGCATGTATGCTCTCTCGAACACTATCGGCCGAATTTCCACTACTCAGTGCGGAGCCTGCTAAAACTAAATGCTGTCTTGGTGCATCGGCTCCTGCTGCCGTTGCCATATTAATCGCATGTTCAATAGCAGTTCGTTGTTCGCTGGTGCCCAACGCAAGGATTTTTC
>PXES01000022.1 GCA_003564655.1 Paracoccaceae bacterium | reverse complement strand
GACGCGCTGCAATATCTGCTGCTGTCGCGCCACCGGGCGGACGGATCGCCCCCCACCAGCCACCCCGACGCAACCGGCCTGACCGGCCATAATGGCGGCCCGCCCCTGTCGGGGGACCACGGCGGGCTGCAAACGGGCTGGGATGTCCATGCCCCTTACGGAGGATGACGGAATGAAACTGTCAAACGGTGTGATGTGGAACCCAACCGGCCCGCGTCTTGAAATGCAAAATCGCGGCAAAGACTGCGAGGCAGAATATCGCTACTGCCTGCATATTGACGATCAGAACCCTGCGGCGAGCATGACATGGTGCTTTTCGCGCTGGACGATGATCCGCATCGGCCTTTGGTTCATCGCGCGCGCTGTCTTTGAGCGTGGCCAAGTTGGCGCGCAATCCGCGAAAGGCGGTGCAGCATGAGCAAGGCCAAGTTCAAACGCGAGACGGTGCAGGCGGCGCTTGACCTGATCGCGGATCATGGCGGGCCGCGCGGGCGGGCCGATCTGCCCGATGTGCTGGCGGCGCAATGCGGGGCCACCTTCACGCAACGCTTCGGGCAGCACCAGGTGCGCATCGGCGGGGTGTTTCGGGCCAGCCGGTTGAGCGCCGCCGATGCGCTGGAAAACTGGGCGCGCGCGGCGCGGCGGCGGCTGCTGAAAGAGGCCTGACGTGATCCAGACGCGCCCCTATGACGAGCTGGCGGCGGTGGCCGTGTTTCGCGGGCTCGATCCGCATGATCTGCTTGAAGCGCAGATCGTGCGCGGGGTCGCTGCCACGCATCTGGCGCTGTTCTCGGACTGGCACGCGATGCAGGCCCATGCGGTGCTGTCGATCGTCGTGCTGACCGGGCCGGTGCGCGGGGCGGTGCCCTTTGGCGTCCTGATGCTGGGAAATACCGGCCAGGCGGGGGTGGCGCAGGCCGCGTTCCTGGCGCGCGATCATTTCCGTTTCCGGCGCGAGCTGGTGCAGGCGGCGCGGGCGATCCGTGCCGAGATGCCCCGCTTCTGCCGCGCGCGGGGCATCAACCGGATCGAGGCGCGCGCCTGGGCGGGCCATCCGCGCGCGCATCGGTTTCTGGGGGCCATCGGGTTTGAGGCCGAGGCCATCATGCACGGTTTCGGCGCGCAGGGCGCCGAAGCCTTCATCCAGTTCGCGTGGGTTGCCGCGCGGGCCAATCACCAAGAGGAGAGCAGAGATGTGTATGTTCAGGAGGCCAAGCATGCCACAGCCGCGGCCGATCCAGATGGCGGCGACGGATAACCGCGAGGCCATGCGCCAGGCCGATATGGAAGCGCGGTTGCGCCGCCGCCGTCGCGGGGCCGCGGCCAATGTGCTGACCGCGCCAAGCGGTATTCCAATGGTGTCGCGCATGGGCGAGGTGGCGTGATGCAGCCCGCCGTCATCAGCACAGAGCATGAGCATGCGTTGCTGGCGCAGCAGCGCTGGGGCGACCTGAAGGCCGAGCGGTCGCACCATGAGCAGGATTGGGAAGCCATCGCCCGGCTGATCCGGCCCCAGCGGGGCGGGTTCTCGATGGACAATCACCACGAGCGGCTGGCGGAAAAGCCGCTGTCATCGGCGCCGATCATGGCGCAGGTGAATTTTTCCAGCGGCCTGTATGGTGCGCTGACCAACCCGGCCAGCAAGTGGTTTCACTTCCAGACCAATGACGAGGCGCTGAACGCGCACAAGCCCATGGCCGACTGGCTGGATGTGATCACCGCGCGGGTCTATGCGAGTTTCGCGCCCGCCGTGTCGCCGTTTTACGACCAGACGACGATGCTGTTTTCCGACATCGCCGCCTTCGGCAATGCGGCGCAATATGACGAGGTGCCGCTGGGGCAGGGCAAGATCCTCGATGTCACGCTGTCGCTCGCCGAGGCGGTGTGGGATATCGATGCTTACGGGCTGGTCTGCGAGGTTGTGCGGCGGTTCTATCTCAGCCCGCGCGCGGCAGTGGACATGTTTGGCGAAAAGGCATTGCCGCGCCGTGTGGTCGAGCTGGCGGCGGCGCGGTCCAACGACAAGCATGCCTATTTCCATCATGTGGGCCGCAATGGCATGTTCCGCGCGGGCATGCTGGGCGCGGCGGGCAAGCGCTGGTTCTCGCGCTATGCCTGCGAGGTGGACAACCATCTGATCCGCGAGCGCGGCTATGACGACATGCCTTTCTTCGCGCCGCGATGGGAGGTCGAGAGCGGGGCGATCTATGGCACCGGGCCGGGGTTCAACGCGCTGGCGGCCACACGCACGCATCACAGGATGGATGAAGCGACGCTGCGCGCGGCCCAACGGGCGGCTGATCCGACCATTCTTGCGCCGGATCGGTATTCCTGGCCGCTGCACGGGCGCATCCGCCCCGGGCAGGTCGTCTATGGCGGGGTCAACCAGCGCGGCGACATGATGCTGCGGCAGATGGAGGGGCCCCGCGATATCGGTCTGACGCTGCAGGAGAAGCAGGCCAAGATCGAGGAAATCCGCGATGCGTTCCACTACACGCTGATGAACCTGGCGGGGCGCACCGGCATGACCGCAACCGAGGTGATGACGATCAATGAAGAGCGCATGCGGCTTTGGGCGCCCCATATGGGACGCATTCAGCACGAGTATCTGGCCCCGAAAATCGCGCGGCGGTTTTCGCTGTTGTGGAAGGCGGGCCAGCTGCCGCCCCCGCCGGAAGGGACCGAAGGGGTGGCGCTGCAGGTGGCCTACACCTCGGCGGCGGCGATGGCGCAGCGCTCGGCCGAGGGCGCGGCGGCCGTGCGCGTGATCGAGGACATTGCGCCTCTGGCGCAGATCGATCCGCGCTACACCGACCGGATCGACCCGGACGGGCTGTTCGAGACGCTCATGCAGGCGCGCGGCGCGCCCGCGAAAATGATGCGCTCGCGCGAGGATGCCGACCAGATCGCCGAGGCGCGCCAGGAGCGCGAGCAGCAGGCACAGGCCATGCAGATGATGCAGCAGGGTGCAGGCGCCGCAAGGGATCTGGCCGGGGCCATGGGCGGCGGCATGGAAGGGGGTGGCATGTGATCTGGAACCCGCTGACGCTGTTGCGCGCCATCACGCCTGACCGGCATCGGGCGAATGTCATGGCCGCGCGCTGGCAAGGGGCTGTCAGCCGCGATCCGCGGCTGGTCGAGGACGTGATCGCGCTGGGGCGGATCATGGAAAGCCTGCCCGTTGATCTGGATACCGGCGACGCCGTGCGCGCGCCGGTCGATCCCACGCATGTGCTGATCGATCAGGGGCGGCGCGAGATGGCGCTGGAGATGCTGGCGCTGATGAATGTGGACCGGGCCGATCTGGCCCTGATGATGAGGGATACCGAATGACACATCACTGGAACAGGATGATGGGGCGGGCGCGGATCGTGTTCGCGCCGGATGACGGGGCGGG
>PXES01000246.1 GCA_003564655.1 Paracoccaceae bacterium | reverse complement strand
TCGCCACACCGATCATCATCTTTCTCGGGCTTGCGCTGATCTTCCATGTCATCATGACGACAATGCCCTTCGGGCGGCGCGTCCATGCCGTGGGCGGCAACCCGACGGCCTCGGTCTTCTCGGGCATCCCGCGCTCGCGGATCGTGTTCATGACCTACCTGATCTCGGCGCTCTGCGTGGCCATTGCCGCGATCATCCTGGGCAGCCGGGTCATGGGTTCGCAGAACAACGTGGGCCAGGGCTATGAGCTGCAGGTTCTGGCGGCCGTGATCCTGGGGGGCACATCGCTGCTCGGCGGCTCTGGCAGTATCCTGCGCACCGTGCTGGGCGTGCTGATGCTGGCCTTCATCCAGAACGGTCTGATCCTGATGGGGCAGCCCTACTACACGCAATGGCTTGTCACCTGGGCCGTCATCATCGTCGCGGTCTGGCTGGATGTGGCTGCCAAGCGTGGCCGTCTGTTCTCACCCATAGCATGAGGCCCGCCATGACAACGCTGACACAAAACCCGATCCTGCGCTGGCTGATGAGCAATCCGATCTGGGGCTTCGTGCTGATCGTCTTCATCTTCTTCAGCCTCTCGGCGGACAATTTCTTCAACGAGCGCAACCTGATGAACATCGTGGTGCAGACCTCGACCATCGGTCTGATCGCGCTGGGCATGACGCTGGTGATGATCAACGGCAATATCGACCTGTCGGTGGGCGCGACCCTTGCACTGGCCGCCGCTTTCGCGGTCGATGTGCAAAGCTGGGCGGCTTTTGCCCCCTGGGGCAACTGGCAGATCTTGCCTGCGGTCTGCATCGCCCTGCTGGTGGGCATATTGATGGGGGCGATCAACGGCTTCATTGTCTGGAAAACCGGGGTCGATGCCTTCATCGTCACCCTGGGCGCGATGTTGGGCATCCGCGGGCTGGTCTTTGTCTATACGGGCGAGCAGTCCTTCTATGCGATGAATTTCGCCTACTCCGACTTCAGCTTCATGACCATCGGCCCGTTCCCGGTGCTGGCCGTCATCTTCGCCGTGGCCGTGATCGCCGTGCATCTGCTGCTGTCACGCACGGTCCACGGGCGCAACACCTATGCGGTGGGCGGCAATCGCGAGGCGGCGGTGAACGCAGGCATCCGCGTCGGCCCGCACATGATGATCAACTTCATGCTGATCGGCTTTCTGGCCGCACTCTCGGGCGTGCTGCTGTCCACGCAGATGGGCGCCGCGACGCCCAATCTGGGCCGCGATTACGAGTTATGGGTGATCACGGCGGTCGTGCTGGGCGGCACCAAGCTGACAGGCGGCAAGGGCGATATCATCGGCACGCTGGGGGGCGTTCTGGCCATCGGCATCCTGCGCAACGGGATGAACCTGATGCAGGTGCCTGCCTTCTATGTCTATGTCATCCTCGGCAGTATCCTGATCGCGGTCCTTTTCCTCGACAAACGCTTCAACCGCACCGCTAACGGAGGGCTGCGCCTATGAGTGATGCACGCGAACCCGCCCTGCGCCTGAAGGGCATCGTCAAGACCTTTCCCGGTGTGCGCGCCCTCGATGGTGTGGATTTCGAGGTCATGCCGGGCGAGGTCCACGCTCTGCTGGGGGAAAACGGCGCCGGCAAATCCACGCTGATGAAGGTGCTGGCGGGCATGTACCAGCCCGATGAGGGTCAGATCGTCATCGCGGGCCAACCCGTGCAGATGACCAACCCCATCGAGGCCAAGGCGCAAGGCGTCGTCCTGATTCACCAGGAGCTCAGCCTTGTGCCCGAGATGTCGGCGGCCGAGAACATCTACCTTGGCGAATTGCCGCGCAAGGCCTTCGGCCGGGTGGACTGGAAGACGCTGGAAGAGCGCTCGAACGCGATCCTCAAGCGGCTGAAATGCAATTTCCGGTCCGAGGTGACGGTTGCAAATCTGTCCATCGCCAATCAGCAAATGGTCGAGATCGCCCGCGCCCTGACCGTCGATGCGCGCGTGGTGGTGTTCGACGAACCGACAGCTTCGCTGACCGATGCCGAAAAGGTCGTGCTCTTCGACATCATCAACGATCTGAAATCCCAGGGCGTGGGCATCGTCTATATCTCGCACCGCATGGACGAGATCTTCACCCTCTCCGACCGGATTACCGTGCTGCGAGACGGGGCCTATCGCGGAACGCTGACGACATCCGAGACGAATGAGGACGAGGTCACGCGGCTGATGATCGGACGCAGCCTGGACCTCTCGCGCGACGATGCCGCGCCGAAGCTGGGCGACACCATGCTCGAGGTGCGCAACCTCACCTGCCCGGGGCTGTTCGAGGATGTCAGCTTCAGCGTGCGCGCGGGCGAGATCGTGGGCTTCTACGGGCTGGTCGGCGCAGGCCGGACCGAGATCGCCGAGACGCTCTTCGGCCTGCGCACCCCGAGCGCGGGCGAGATATGGGTCGATGGCAAGAAGGTCGAGATCACCTCGCCGCGCGACGCCATCGCGCTGGGGGTGTCGCTGGTGCCGGAAAACCGCAAGGAGCAAGGTCTTGTGCTGCAGATGAACTGCCGTGACAACATGACCTTGCCACAGGTGCAGGATCTCACCGCAGGGCCCTTCGTCGCCAAGGGCGCGGAGCTGGCAATTTTCGACCAGTATCGTGACAAGCTGGCCATCAAGACCCCAAGCTGGCGCCAATCCGCGGCTGTGCTCTCGGGCGGTAATCAGCAGAAGATCGTGATTGGCAAGTGGCTGTCCATGAAGCCCCGCGTCCTGATCGTCGATGAGCCGACGCGCGGCATCGATGTCGGCTCGAAGTCCGAAATCCACCAGTTGCTGCGCGAACTGGCGGGGCAAGGCTATGCGGTGATCGTCATCAGCTCGGAAATGCCCGAGGTGCTGCGCGTATCCGACCGGATCGTGGCCATGTATCACGGACGGATCATGCGCGAGTTCAGCATAGAAGACGTGACCGAGGATTCGCTGGTGCAGGCCATTTCCGGCATCAAGGCGACAGCAGAGCCCGCCTGACGGGACAGCGACCGCGCGTGCGGCTTGACGGGCGGGTTTTGCATACAGCCTGCATGGGCGACGGCGGGCATGGCCCGCAGCGTTTCCGAATCGCGGCTTGCGGCGGAGAGAAATCGCCGCCGCGGGTCGTGCGTGTGACCGCGGATCGCTTCACGCCAGCCGGTGGGTAAAGCCGCAGCGTATCTTCCTGCGACGACGGCAGGCGCAGTCGCTATCCGCTTGCAGTGCGCGGACGAACGCGGTTTTGTGGCCGCGTGCTGCCCGCGCCCTGCCCGCGCGCGCGAGCCGCCCCACCCGCCCGCCCGCGTCTCGCGCGCGCGGGCAGACCGCCATCTGCGAGGAGTCGTGCCATGCCCCAGCCCTGCATCATCGCTGTCGCCATCACCGGATCCGTCCCGACCAAGGCCGACAACCCCGCCGTCCCGATCACGGTCGCCGAACAGGTGGAAAGCACGCAGGAAGCCTTCGAGGCCGGTGCGGCCATCGCGCATTGCCATGTGCGGGCCGATGACGGCACGCCGACTTCGGACCCAGAGCGTTTTGCGGCGCTGAAAGAGGGGATTGAACGGCACTGCCCCGGCATGATCGTGCAGTTTTCCACTGGCGGGCGCTCGGGCGCGGGTGCGGCGCGGGGCGGGATGCTGCCCCTGCGGCCCGACATGGCCTCGCTAGCCGTGGGCTCGAACAACTTCCCCACCCGCGTCTACAAGAACCCGCCCGATCTGGTCGACTGGCTGGCCGCCGAGATGCGCACCCACGACGTGATGCCCGAAATCGAGGCGTTCGATCTGAGCCATGTCATCCACGCCGCGAAGATGGCACAGGACGGGCGGCTGCCCCGCCCGCTTTACGTGCAGTTCGTCATGGGGGTGAAGAACGCGATGATCGCGGATGAACGCATCCTGGAGATCTATATCGAGACGCTGGCCCGCTTCACCCCCGATGCGCTGTGGTGCGCTGCCGGGATCGGGCGGCACCAGATCGAGGTCAACGAATGGGCGATCAGGCGTGGCGGCCACACCCGCACCGGGCTCGAGGATAACATCCGCCTTGATCGCACGAGGATGGCCCCGTCGAACGCGGCCCTGGTGGCGCGGACGGTGGAGTTGTGCGCACGATACGAGCGCCCGGTCGCGACCTGGCGCGAGGCCCGCACCATGCTGGGGTTGCGCATGCCCGCCTGAGCCGTCGCTCAGGCCTCGGCCCGGGGCGCTGCGGGCCTGGACCGCCGGGCAAGCCCCGCGATGTGGTGCAGCGAGGCAAGATGCACTTGCATCAGCCCCAGCATGTCGGCGCGGAAAAGCTCTGTCACCACGGCGTCGCTCAGTGCGCGCAGGCGCTCGCGGCTGACCCGCTGGAACCCCTTGACGGTCTGCTGCTGCCCGTCGGGCAGCGTCACCGTGGCCATCGCGGGCTCGAGCAGATCCAGTTCGACCAACCGTTTGCAGAAGGTCCGCGTCAGCCCGTGCTGGGTCTGGAAGTCCGAGGCGAATTTCAGCATCCGCTCGAGATACTGCGTGCGCGCGCTGGTGCTGTCGAAAAGCCGCTCGCCGCGACCTTCGGTGTTGAGGCCGTCATGATCCTCGTCGATGCACAGGGTCAGTGTCTGCCCCTCGGGCCCGGTTTCGGCAAAGACGAAGGGGTAACGCCGGAAAAAGGCCGGGATGTAGCCGCCCGACCAACTGCCATCGGGCGCGACAAAGACATTCTCGCCGCCGCGCACCGACAACAGGGCAACCGGCGCGACAGCGTCACCCTGGCCGGTAAAGACGATGGGCATCTCGGCGCTGGCGGGCTCGATCTCGGCGACCAGCAGCGGCGCCATGTTCAACCCGGCGGCAAAGCGCCAATCCGTGCCGGTCTGCACCGATGTCCGGCCGTGGCGTTCATGCGTGATGGGGACCACGCGGCTGTAGATCATCAGTTGCTTGGTCATCGCGATGCCTGTCCGTCGGGGCGGGGGTCCCCTTCGGCCCTGGGGCGGTTTGGCGCATGAGTCAAGCCTGCCTCCCCGACCGGGCGCGGCAGACAAAGCGGTTGTCTTCGCCGGGGCGAGGCCGTAATCCTCGCCCGGTCCGGGGCGCGCGGGCCCGTTGTCAGGGCCCGGCAGCCGGACAGGGCGCGCGGCCGTGTCTGCCAGCACGGCCCGCCCTTCACCGACGCAAATTCAGGTGCCACCATGTCCGACAGCCCCCCCCGCCGCAGGTTCCGCAGCCAGGAATGGTTTGACAATCCGGGCAATCCGGGCATGACGGCGCTCTATCTCGAGCGCTATCTGAACGAGGCCTATACCCGCGCCGAGTTGCAGGGCGACAGGCCGGTGATCGGCATCGCCCAGACGGGCAGCGATCTGGCGCCGTGCAACAAGATCCATGTCTTCCTCGCCGACCGGATCAAGGCGGGCATCCGCGATGCGGGCGGGGTGCCGATGGAGTTTCCCGTCCACCCCATCCAGGAGACCGGCAAGCGCCCCACTGCCGCGCTCGACCGCAACCTCGCCTATCTGAGCCTCGTCGAGGTGCTGCATGGCTACCCCATCGACGGCGTGGTGCTGACCACGGGCTGCGACAAGACCACGCCCGCGATGCTGATGGGCGCGGCGACGGTCGATCTGCCCGCGATCGCGCTCAATGGCGGGCCGATGCTGGATGGCTGGTGGCAGGGCAAGCGCGCGGGCTCGGGCACCATCGTCTGGGAAAGCCGCCGCCTGCTGGGCGAGGGCAAGATCGACTATGACGAGTTCATGGCGCGGGTCTGCGCCTCGGCGCCCTCGCTCGGGCATTGCAACACGATGGGCACGGCGAGCACGATGAACGCCATGGCCGAGGCGCTGGGCATGACCCTGCCGGGCTCCTCTGCCATCCCCGCGCCGTTCCGCGAGCGCATGGCGATGGCCTACGAGACGGGTCGGCGGATCGTGGCGATGGTGCTGGACGACCTCAAGCCCTCGGACATCCTGACGCGGCAGGCCTTCGAGAATGCGATTGTCGTGAACTCGGCGATTGGCGGGTCCACCAACGCGCCGCCGCATCTGCAGGCGATTGCCCGGCACGCGGGTGTGGACCTCGATGTGCGCGACTGGCAGACGCATGGCTTCGACGTGCCGCTGCTCGTGAACATGCAGCCCGCAGGCGCCTATCTGGGCGAGAGCTTCTTTCGCGCGGGCGGTGTGCCTGCGGTGATGGGCGAGTTGATGAAAGCGGGCAGGCTGCACGGCGGCGCGATGACCGCCAGCGGCGCGCCACTGGCAGAGGTGCTGGCCGGGTGCGAGAGCCGCGACCCCGAGGTGATCCGCACCGTCGCTGAGCCCCTGCGCGAGAAGGCGGGGTTTCTGGTGCTCTCGGGCAATCTGTTCGACAGCGCGCTGATGAAGACCAGCGTGATCTCGGAGGATTTCCGCGCCCGTTTCCTGTCGGTGCCGGGGCAGGAGGGGGTATTCGAGGCCCGCGCGGTGGTGTTCGAGGGGCCGGAGGATTATCACCACCGGATCAATGATCCGGGCCTCGAGATCGACGCGGGCACGATCCTGTTCATCCGCAATGTCGGCTGCGTGGGCTATCCCGGCTCGGCCGAGGTGGTGAACATGCAGCCCCCCGACGCGCTGCTGCGCGCGGGCCTCAACCACCTGCCGACCGTGGGCGACGGGCGGCAATCGGGCACCTCCGAGTCGCCCTCGATCCTGAACGCGAGCCCCGAGGCGGTGGTCGGCGGCGGGCTGGCGCTCTTGCAGACCGGCGACCGGGTGCGGCTGGACCTGAACGCCTGCCGGATGGACGCGCTGGTCGCGCCCGACGAGTGGGACGCGAGGCGCGCCGCCTGGACGCCCCCGGCGCTGCACCACCAGACCCCGTGGCAGGAAATCTATCGCACCCATGTCGGGCAACTGGCCGAAGGGGGCTGCCTGGAGCTGGCAACCGCCTACCAGCGCATCCGCCACGACATGCCGCGCGACAATCATTGAGCGAGAGGCCTGCGTGACCCCGCGCCCTGCCCCGCTCCCGGCCGCCACCCCGGATGTGCTGGTCATCGGCGCGGGCGTGATCGGGCTGAGTGCCGCGCTGGAGATGCAGCGCCGGGGGCTGGCGGTGAACGTGCTGGAGCGTGACCCCGCGGCGCAGGGTGCCTCGCGCGGGAATGCCGGGGCGTTTGCCTTCACCGATATCGAGCCGCTGGCCGCGCCCGGGATCGTCTGGCGCGCGCCGCGCTGGCTGATCGACCCGCTGGGGCCGCTGAGCATTCCGCCCGCCTATGCGCTGCAGATCGCGCCGTGGATGCTGCGCTTCTGGCGCGCAAGCTGGCGCGACCGGTTCGGGGCGGCGCGCGATGCGCAGGCCGCACTCATGGCGCACTCGAAGGCGGCGCTGGACCGGCTGGTGCCGCGCCTCGGCGGCGCGACATTGCTGCGCCACGAAGGGCAATTGCAACTCTACGACAGCGCTGCGAGCTACCGCGCCAGCCTGCCCGGCTGGGAGCATCGCCGCGCGCATGGCATCGCTTTCGAGTTGATCGAGAACGCCCCCGCGCGGCTGGCCGAGATCCAGCCCGGCCTTGCCGACCGGTTCCGCTACGGGGCCTTCACGCCCGGCTGGAGCAATGTCACCGACCCGGCGTTGTGGCACGACCGGCTGCGCGCGGTGTTCCTGGAGCGCGGCGGGCGCATGGTGCAGGGCGAGGCGCGCGCGCTGGCGCCGCAGGGCGATCATGTGCAGGTGACGACCGACGAGACCGATCTGCGCGCCGGGCATGTGGTGCTGGCGGCGGGCGCGTGGTCGCATCATCTGGCCCGGAGCCTCGGCGCGCGGCTGCCGCTCGAGACCGAGCGCGGCTACAACACCCCCCTGCCCGAGCCGGACTTCGATCTGCGCACGCATCTGACCTTTGCCGACCACGGCTTCGTGGTCACCGGTATCCGCACGGGCATCCGCGTCGGCGGCGCGGTGGAGCTTGGCGGCCTGCGCCTGCCCCCGAATTACCGCCGCGCAAAGGCGCTGCTGGACAAGGCGCAACGCTTTCTGCCGGGGCTGAACGCGGCGGGCGGGCGGCAATGGATGGGCTTTCGTCCGTCGATGCCCGACAGCCTGCCGGTGATCGGGCGCGCGCAGGGCGCGGCGCGGGTGATCCATGCCTTCGGGCACGGGCATCTGGGGCTGACGCAATCCGCGGGGACCGCGGAACTCGTGGCGGATCTGGTGACGGGGGCACCCCCGGTTATCAACCTTGCCCCCTTCCGGCCCGACCGCTTCGCCTTCGCAAGGGGCTGAGCCCCCTACCCCTTCGCGTACAGATCAGCCCAGCTTGGCGGCAGGTCGCCGGGCTGGCTTTGGGCGTGCCAGACCGCGCGGGCGATGGCACGAGACAGGCAGGTCGCCCCCGCATGGCCGATCCGCAGCAGGGTGGCGGGGGTCGCCTCTCGCCCCGCCCCGGTCGCGACCGCAAAGACCAGATCGCCGTCGAAGGGCGTGTGCGACGGCACGATGGCGCGGGCGATCCCGTCATGCGCGGCCACGGCCATCCGCGTAAGTTGCGCCTTGTCGAGCGTCGCATCAGTGGCGACGATGGCGAGCGTCGTGGCCTCGCCCATGCCCTTGGTCACCGGCACCAGCCCGTCCCGACCCACGCCCAGCCCGCCGAACTCGGCCCCGATCTCGAAGGGCGCGGCCCAGAACTCGGGCCCGCCGCCCATGGTCACGCAGCCGACCGGGTTGACCGCCACCAGCGCCCCGACCGTCACCCCGTCCCCAAGCATCAGCGAGGCCGACCCGATCCCGCCCTTCAGCCTCGCTGTCGTCGCCCCGAACCCCGCGCCGTGGCTGCCCAGCGCGAAATCGGGCGCTGCCGCCCGCAGCGCAGCGGCGCCCAGCGCCGGATAGGGGTTCTCGCGCCACGCCTTGTTGCCGCCATTGGCCAGATCGAACAGGATCGCCGCCGGAACGATGGGCACGCGCTGCCCGGCCACGGCAAAGCCGCGCCCCATCGCGTGCAGCCCCGCCATCACGCCGCCCGCCGCCTCGAGGCCGAAGGCCGAGCCGCCCGACAGCACCAGCGCATCGACGCCCGGCACCAGCCGGTCCGGGGAAAGCGCCTCGGTCTCGCGCGTGCCGGGTGCGCCGCCCATCACATGCACGCCCGCTGCCAGCGGCGCATCGCCCAGCAGCACGGTCACACCGCTGCGCAGGCTCGCATCATGGGCATGGCCCACGCGCAGCCCGGCGACATCGGTGATCAGGTTCCGGGGTCCCGGCGCAGGTGTCATTTCGCTTTCTCCTCGTGCTGCCAATGGGCCAGCAGATCGGCGGCACAGGCATGGGGCTTGCCGCTGACAGCGAGGAAATGCACCTCGACCGCGACCATCGCCGCTTGCTGCCAGACGCGCTGCGCGCGCCGCGCGCTCTCGCCATTACCGCGCAGCACCGCCTGTGTCGCCTCGGCCGCCGAGGCCAGCACGAGGCTCAATTCCAGCACGGGTGCGTCGGGCGCCATGCGCGCGATCTGCTTCGGCAGATGGTCGAGCGGGCTTGCGGGGTCGCAGATCACATTGGCCGCATGCCCGATCAGCCGCTCGATCCGCGCCGCGACCGACACCGCGCGGCCTGCCGTCCCCTCACCCTTGTCCGACACATCTGCACCCGACACACTGGCAACCCCCCAGCGGTTATGCGCCGCACTGCCCGCTGGTGCAACTCCGACACGGGGGCGCGGGCGTTTTTGGAGCGATTCCTGCCGAATCCAATTGAGTCTCGCGCCGCAATTTGGGACAAACCCCCGATTCCTGCCCGGGAGGCGCCTTCGCTTTCCGGGTTTTGATTACCCGACGACCCGGCTGGCGGCGCCAGTTCAAGCCGCCCGAACCATAGGAGCCCGACCCCGACAATGGCGGATAATTCGGACCCCAACGCGCCGTGGAAAACCCTTTCCGGCCTCGGCACAACCGCACTGACGGCGCTGCTGTTCCTGTATTTCCTGCAATTCCTGGCCCCTGTCGCGGCGGGCGAGCCGGTCCGCTTTGTCTGGGACTGGATCCCCAGCCTCGATATCAGCCTTTCCTTCTATATCGACGGGCTGAGCCTGATGTTCGCGCTGCTGATTACCGGCATCGGCGCGATGGTGATGCTGTATGCGGCGAAATACCTGGCAGGGCACCCGCATTACGACCGTTTTGCGCTGTATCTCTTCAGCTTCATGCTGTCGATGCTGGGGCTGGTGCTGGCCGACAACCTGATCGCGCTGTTCGTGTTCTGGGAACTGACGACCTTCACCTCCTACCTGCTGATCGGTTATCTGCACACTGACCCGAAGTCGCGCCGCAACGCGCTGCAGGCACTGCTGCTGACGGCAACCGGCGGGCTGGCGATGCTGGCGGGCTTCATCCTGATCGGGATCACGCAGGGCACGTTCGAGCTGTCGGAGCTGAACGCGGCGGGCAGCCTTGCGGACCAGCCCTTCTATCTGGGGATTCTGATCCTTGTGCTGGCGGGCGCGTTCACCAAATCGGCGCAGGTGCCGTTCCATTTCTGGTTGCCCAACGCCATGGCCGCCCCTACCCCGGTCTCGGCCTATCTGCACTCGGCCACGATGGTGAAGGCGGGCGTCTATCTGCTGGCGCGGATGCATCCCAGCCTGTCGGGCAGTGATGTCTGGGTCTGGACCCTGTCGATCTTCGGCGCGGTCACAGCCGTTTTTGCGAGCTTCATGGCGCTGCGTCAGACCGACCTGAAGCAGACGCTGGCCTATACCACGCTGATGGCGCTGGGCACGCTGACGATGTTCCTCGCGGGCTCCACAGGCTACGCGATCACGGCCGCCATGACCTTTCTGCTGGTGCACTCGCTCTACAAGGCCGGGCTCTTCCTGATGATCGGCGTCGTGGATCACGGCACGGGCACGCGCGATGCGAATGTGCTTGGCGGCTTGCGCGGGGCGATGCCGATCACGGCTGCGGCCGCGGCTGCTGCGGGGCTGGCGATGGCGGGCATCCCGCCCTTCCTGGGCTTCATCGCCAAGGAAGTCGCCTATGCCGGCGCGCTGGAAATGCAACTCTGGCTGTTCGTGGTCCCGATGTCGCTGATCGCCTTTGCGCTGATGTTCGCGGTGGCGGGAATCGTGGCCTACAAGCCGTTTTACGGCCCGCAGGGCGAGCTGCCGCACGAGCCGCATGAGGGGCCGTGGCCGATGCTGCTGGGCCCGGTCGTGCTGGGCGTGCTGGGCCTGCTGTTCGGCCTGATGCCGGGCATCGCTGCCTATTACCTGATCGAACCGGCGGTCGCCGCCGTGATGGGGGCGCCGGATGTCGGCGGGCGCGTGAAGCTCTGGGCCGGGTTCAACCTGCCGCTGCTGCTCAGCCTGATCACCTTTGCCCTGGGCTTCCTGCTCTATCAGCGCCACATGGACCTGCGCGAGCGGCTGGCGCGGATCGAGGCGCGCGCGCCCGATCTCGATGCGGGCTGGGACCGCTTGCTCGCGCAGTTCGTCCTCTACACCAAGGCGCAGACCAAACGCATCCAGACCGGTGTGCTGCGGCAATACATGTTCGCCACCTTCTCGGTGTTCGCGCTGACCGTGCTGGTCACGCTGATCACCCGCGATGTGGGCGGGGTGGCGCTGCAATTCACCGGGCTATCCTTCATGGAATGGGGTGTGGCCATCCTGATCATCGCGGGGACGGTGCTGGTGGTGCAGACCTCGTCGCGGATCGTGGCGCTGGTGGCGCTGGGCGTCGTGGGGATCGGGGTGGCGCTGATCTTCATCATGTTCTCGGCGCCCGATGTGGCGATCACGCAGTTGCTCGTCGAATTGCTGGTCGTGGTGCTGCTGGCGCTCGCCTTCCTGAAGATGCCCAATCTCGACCCCGAAGGGCGCCAGAAACACAGCCTGCCCAATGCCGTGCTGGCCGTGGCCGTTGGCGGGCTGACGACCGTGGTCCTGCTGCTGGTCGTCGATCAGCCCTTTGACCGCCGCCTGACCGACTTCTTCGAGGCGGCAAGCTGGACCCAGGCCTTCGGGCGCAACATCGTCAATGTGATCCTGGTGGATTTCCGCACCCTCGACACATTCGGCGAGATCGCGGTCGTCGCGGTCGCAGCCCTTGGCGCGTTCGCGCTGCTCAAGGGCTTCGCCCGCGCCCGCGACGCGAAAGAGGAGGACAAATGAACTCCGTCATCTTTACTGCCGCCGCGCGGCTGCTGGTCGCGCTGATGTTCGTGTTCTCATTGTTCATGCTGCTGCGCGGCCACCATCTGCCCGGCGGCGGCTTCATTGGCGGGCTGATCGGGGCGGTGTCGTTCATCGTCTACTCGCTCGCCTGCGGCCCGGCCGAAGCGCGCAAGGCGCTGCGCATCAGCCCCGAGGTGATCGCCATGCTGGGGCTGGGCATCGCGCTGCTGGCGGGGATGTTCTCCTTCATCGTGGGCTACCCGCTATTTACCGGGCAATGGCTGTGGGTCGGTGGCGACAGCTACGAGACTGCGGCCTTCTCGCTCAACACGGTGCTGGTGTTCGATATCGGCGTCTATCTCGTGGTTCTGGGGGGTATCCTGTCGTTGACCTATGCATTCGAGGAGGAGACCTGAGATGGAAGCCCTCACTGCCATTGTCATCGGCACGCTGACCGCGGCCTCGGTCTATCTGATGCTGGCGCGCAACTTCATGCGCTTCCTGTTCGGGCTGGTGCTGCTGTCGAATGCCGTCAACCTGACGATCTTCGCCTCGGGGCGCATGACCAAGGGCCACCCCGCGCTGGTGCCCTATGGCGAGGATGCGCCGCTGGGCGTCGTCGGAAACGCCCTGCCGCAGGCGCTGGTGCTGACGGCCATCGTCATCGGCTTCGGGCTGCTGGCCTTCACACTCGCGCTCGCCTTCGAGGGGTACCGCCGCATGCGGTCGGTCGATACTGACAAGATGCGCTTCGCCGAACCCAAGGAGGACGCGCAGAAATGACAAGCTGGGTTCTGGTCATGCCCATCGCCGTGCCTTTCCTCGCGGCGGTCGCGGCCTTCCTGTGGCGCGCGAATCCCGCCGGGCGGATGATCTCGCTGGGCGGTTCGGTGCTGACGCTGATGGCCTCTATCGCGCTGATGGTCGCCGTGCTCGACGAAGGCGTCATCGCGGCGCAGATGTCGAACTGGGACGCGCCCTTCGGGATCACGCTGGTCGCCGATTACCTGAGCGCGGTGATGGTCGTCATCACCGCCATCACCGGGCTGGCGACGGCCATTTACGCCATGGGCGAGATCCCCGAGGCGACCGAACGGCTGGGCTTTCACGCGCTGTTCCAGACACTGATTGCGGGCGTCACGGGCGCGTTCCTGACGGGTGATCTGTTCAACCTCTATGTCTGGTTCGAGGTGATGCTGATCGCGTCCTTCTCGCTCTTGGTGATCGGCGGCGGCAAGGAACGGCTGGATGCGGGCATCAAGTATGTCGCGCTCAACCTCGTCTCGACGCTGATCTTCCTGTCGGGGATCGGGCTTCTCTACGGGATCACCGGCACGCTGAACCTCGCCGACATGCGCGAGGGGGTGGCGAATGCCGAGAACCAGGGCCTCGTGACAGTCATCGCGATGATGTTCATGGTGGGCTTCGGGGTCAAGGCTGCAGTCTTCCCGCTGTTCTTCTGGCTGCCGGCCTCGTACCACACGCCCTATTTCGCCATCTCGGCGGTGTTTGCAGGGCTGTTGACCAAGGTGGGCGTCTATGCGCTGATGCGCATGTTCACGCTGGTCTTCGTGGGCGATGTCGGATTCACGCACGAGATCCTGATCTGGGTGTCGCTACTGACAATGTTCACCGGCGTGATCGGGGCGGCGGCGCAGACCGATTTCCGCAAGATCCTGAGCTTCCACATCATCAGCCAGATCGGCTACATGACGCTGGGGCTGGCACTCTTCACCCCGCTCGCGCTGATGGGGGGGGTGTTCTACCTTGTCCACCACATCATCGTGAAGGCGAACCTTTTCTTCGTGGCGGGGCTTGCCAAGCAATATGCAGGGCATACCGATCTCGACCGCATCGGCGGGCTTTACAAATCCGCGCCCCTGCTGGCGGCGCTGTTCATCATCCCGGCGTTTTCGCTGGCGGGCTTCCCGCCGCTGTCGGGTTTCTGGGCGAAATACCTGATCGTCAAGGCGGCGCTGGAAATCGACGCGTGGTTCGTGGCCTTCGTCTCGCTGCTGGTGGGCTTGCTCACCATCTACTCGATGACGAAGATCTGGGGGCTGGCGTTCTGGAAACCCCACCCCGACGGGATCGACCCCACGCCTGACCGCGCGCCGCCGCAGGTGACGCGGGCGATGCTGACCCCGATTGCCGGGCTTGCCGCCATGACCATCATCATCGGCTTTTTCCCCGAGCCCTTCGTGCAGTTCGCAGAGACGGCTGCGACGCAGCTTCTCGACCCAACCGCCTATGTCGATGCCGTGCTGGGAGGGACGCCATGAACGGGCTTGTCATCAACCTGCTGCTCGCCTTCGCCTGGGCGGCGATGACGGGCGATTTCAGCTTCGCCTCGCTGTTGACCGGGGCAGTGCTGGGCTTCTTCGCGCTGTGGCTCTCCAAGCCGCTGACCGGCATTGACGACCTCTATTTCAAGCGGCTGACACGCAGCGCCTATCTGGCCGGGTTCTTCCTGTGGGAATTGCTGCTGTCGTCCATCGCCG
>PXES01000282.1 GCA_003564655.1 Paracoccaceae bacterium | reverse complement strand
CCCGTCATGGCCTTGCTGGCCGTGCTGGGGGCCGAGGGCGGGCCAGTGCTGGCAAGCTACACGCAGGTTTTCATGACAGCGACGGGGGATTTCATCATCCAGTATTTCCCGCTTTTCCTGCTGGGCGCAGTGTTCGGCAAGCTGATGGAGGTCTCGGGCGCGGCGCGGGTTCTGGCGGATGGCATCATCGGCGGGCTTGGGGCACAGCGGGCCATGCTGGCGGTTATCCTGTGCTGCGCGCTGCTGACCTATGGCGGCGTGTCGCTGTTCGTGGTGGCCTTTGCGGTCTGGCCCATCGCCTCGGCGCTGTTTCGCGAGGCGGAACTGCCCAAGGTGCTGATCCCGGCGACCATCGCGCTGGGGGCCTTCACCTTTACCATGACGGCGCTGCCCGGCACGCCCGCGATCCAGAATGCGATTCCGATGCCCTATTTCGGCACCACCCCCTTCGCCGCGCCGGGGCTGGGGGTGCTAAGCGCGCTGATCATGCTGGGCCTTGGCTGGCTGTGGCTGGAGCGGCGCGCGAAGGCCCTGGGGCCGGGATATGGCGCTGACGAGGATGCGAGTGCCGCCCCGCCGCCCGGTGACAGGCCCGGCCTGTGGGTGGCCGCCACGCCGCTGGTGCTGGTGCTCGCGCTGAACCTCGGCTTCACCTTTGTCATCATCCCGCTCATGGACACCGGCTATCTGGCCGAAAACCTCTATGGCGCGACCGATATCGACGCGCTGCGCGGGATCTGGTCCATCATTGCCGCCCTCACCCTTGCCTCGCTGACATTGGTGGCGCTGAACTGGTCACGGCTGCGCGACGGTCTGGCAACCGCCCTCGATGCGGGGGCGAAGGAATCGCTGATGCCGATCTTCAACACGGCAAGCCTCGTGGGGTTCGGAGCGGTGATCGCCTCGCTTGCGGGTTTCGCGCTGATCCGCGACTGGGTGGTGGAGGTGGGCGACAACCCATTGATCTCGCTCGCCATCGGTACGAGCCTTCTGGCCGGAATGACGGGGTCGGCCTCGGGGGGCATGTCGATCGCGCTCTCGACGCTGGGCGAGACCTATCTGGAAATGGGGCAGGCCGCGGGCATCGCACCCGATCTGCTGCACCGTGTCACCGCCGTCGCGACCGGCGGGCTGGACGCGCTGCCCCATAACGGCGCGGTCATCACGCTGCTGACCATCTGCGGGCTGACCCACCGCGAGGCGTATCGCGACATTGCCGTGGTCGCGGTCATCATCCCGCTGATCGCGCTGGCAGCGCTGATCGCGATGGGCACGGTGTTCGGCAGTTTCTGAGACGCCCTCAGTGCACCGGCACCGTCACCGGGTCGAGCAGCGTGCGCCCGCCATCGATGGTCATGATCTGCCCGGTCATGAACGCCGCCGCGTCCGAGGCCAGGAACTGCACGGCCTCGGCGGCCTCGGACGACGCGCCGATGCGGCCCATCGGCGTCTGTTGCAGGATCAGCTCGCGGTAATCCTCATGCGCGTTCATCTGGTCCTTCAGATTGGCGCTCATCACGCTGCCCAGCGCCACGCCATTGATGCGGATACGGTGCCGGGCCAGCTCGACCGCCATCGCGCGGGTCATCTGATCCAGCGCCGCCGAGGCGATGGAATACGCCATCAACTCGGGCTGCGAGCGGCGCGCGGCGATGGAAGACAGGTTGATGATCGAGCCGATGGCCTTCTGCTCCTCGTCCGACGCCTCGGCCTGCTTGATCATCTGTTTGGCGATCAACTGGCTGAGCTTCATGCTGGCGAGAAGGTTCTGCTGCAGCGCCTTCTCGACCGCGTCGCTGTGATCATCCAGCGGGTCGCAGGCGATGCATTCGCGCGTCGCGTTCACGAGGATATCCACGCGATCAAACGCGTCAAGCGTGGCCGAGAGCAGATTGGCCAGTGTCAGCCGCTCGCGCAGATCACCCGCGAAGAAGATCGCGTGATCCTCGGCGCCCGAGAGTTTGGCAACCTCGGCGCGCAGGGTCTTCTCGTCGCGGTCGGCAAGTACGACGCGCGCCCCCTGATCGACGAAATGGCGCGCGATCGCCAGGCCGACGCCATTGGCGGCCCCGGTGATGATGGCGACCTTGCCGGATATGGAAAAGCTCATCTGCGTGGCTCCGCTCGTCGATGTCGGGAAAGGGTGGGGGTGCGTTGCGTGCGCGGTGTGCTGGCGTGCCAGACGCGGTAGGCGGAGGTCTCGGCCAGAATCTGGTGACTGGCGAAGCTGTCGCTCAGTGCCCTGTCATAGGGCAGATGCCGATTCGCCACCATCCATAATTGCCCGCGCGCGCCCAGCAGCCGCGCTGCCGCCGCGATGAAGGCCAGCCCCAGCGCAGGCTGCGGGGCGCGGCCCGTGTGAAAGGGCGGGGTCATCACCACGCCGCCCAGGCCCGCACCGGGCAGGGTGCAGTCGGTCGCATCGGCCCAGTGAAACTGCGCGCGCGGATCGGTGACATTGGCGCGGGCAAGATCGAGCGCGGTCGCCTCGGCCTCGACCAGATGCATCTCGGCCACGCCCGCGCGCGACAGGCAGGCCGCGGCAAGGTAGCCCCACCCCGCGCCCAGATCGGCCATGCGTGCGGGCAATGTCGCGGGCAGGTGCTGCGCCAGGAGGCGCGAGCCGGGGTCCACCCCGTCGGCCGAGAACACCCCCGGCAGGGTCTGGAAACGGCCCAGATCGGGGTCGGTCAGCGTGGCGGGGGCGGGCGTCCAGTCGCTGAAATCGGCCCCGTCGGGTGCGAACCAGAAGAGCTTGCCATGGGCTTTCGAGACGACGCCCGCGAGGGCTACCCGCGCCCGCACCGCGCGCAGCACGCTTTCCACGCCATCGGTCTTCTGCCCGTCAACCGCGACCAGCCGCGCGCCGCCCGCCACCGCCTGCGCGATCAGCCCCAGACCCTGCGCCTTGGCACGCGGCAGACAGACCAGCGCACCGGGGGCCGGGGCGGGTTCGACCGATACGGGATGGCCCGCGCGCGCAAGCGCGGCATGGTCGGGAAAGAACCCCTGCGCCAGTGCCAGAGGCCCCGGCAGCGCTTCAAACCGGTCGCCCGCGCGCGGGCGCAGGATGGCAAGCCCGCCAACGGGGAAGCGCAACCCCTCCTCCAGCGCGACATCTATTCGCGCCGCGCGGGGGGCGGGGTCATGGTCCGGGGCGGGGGGTGCGGTCATGGGCGGCGACGGGCGCCTATTCCTTTTCCAGCGTGCATTGCAGCGGGTGCTGATGGCGGCGCGCGAAATCCATCACCTGCGCCACCTTGGTTTCCGCGACCTCATAAGAGAACACGCCAACGACGGCCACCCCCTTCTTGTGCACGGTCAACATGATGTCGAAGGCCATGGCGTGCGACATGCCGAAGAACCGCTCCAGCACATGCACGACAAACTCCATCGGGGTGTAGTCGTCGTTCAGCAGCAGCACCTTGTACATCGGCGGGCGCTGGGTGCGCGTCTTGGTCTTGGTGACAACCGCGTTGTCATCAGCCGGGCCGTCGGGCCCCTCGCCTGCGGTGATGCGTACAAGGCTCATGCGTGTCGCGTGCCTTCTGGTGACTGGATTGCAGTTGCCTCGCGCAATATAGCGTATCGGGCGGGGCTGAAAAGCCCCGGCTGCATGGGCGATCACATCGGGGGGACGGCGATGAGGCGGATCACGACCATCGGCTTCGACGCGGATGACACGCTGTGGCACAACGAGCGCTTCTTCCGCCTGACACAGGAACATTTCGCCGAGCTTCTCGCCGACTACACCGACCGCGACACGCTGATGGCACGGCTGCTGGCGGCCGAGCGGCGCAATCTCGGTCAGTATGGTTTCGGCATCAAGGGATTCGTTCTGTCGATGATCGAGACCGCCATCGAGGTCACGGACCAGCGCGTGCCCGCCCCGGTGATTGCCGAATTGCTGCAGGCCGGGCAGGAGATGCTGCGCCACCCCATCGAACTGCTGCCCCATGCCGAGGACGCAATTGCCGCGCTTGCCCCTGCGCACCGGCTGGTGCTGATCACCAAGGGGGATCTGCTCGATCAGGAACGCAAGCTGGCGCAATCGGGCCTCGGCGAGATGTTCGACGCGGTCGAGATCGTCTCGGACAAGACCCCGCCTGTCTATGCCGCCATATTCGCGCGCCATGGCGACGGCGCCGAGGCGGCGCTGATGGTCGGCAACTCGCTGCGCTCGGACGTGCTGCCGCCGATTCTTGCCGGGGGTTGGGGCGTGCATGTTCCCAGCCTGTTCGAGTGGGAGATCGAACACGCCGAGGCCCCCGTCACGCATCCGCGCTTTCGCGCGCTGGAAAGCCTGGGCGAGTTGCCCGAGCTGGTCGGCTGGATTGATGGCAGCTAGACGAATATGTTGCGTTTGTGAAAATATGACCCGCTATATCTGACTTGCCGACTTTAAGAGTTTCTACAAAACTCCTAAATTCCTTGGCTTTTCCTTGAAACTGCGCCATGGTAATCTTCAATAAGAGCAGATTCCCGTAAGAACGAAAAAACGTCGCGGGACAAGGCAGAGGCAGAAAATGCAGGCGCATCTATTGCGGATGGTCGGGCGTGCCATCGTGCTGTCCGTCATGCTGACAGCTGGGGTAGCGCAAGCCGCGCCCTACGCGGCCATGGTTATGGACGCCCGCAACGGCGAGGTGATCTTCGCGCGCAATCACGACACGCAACTGCACCCTGCCTCGCTGACCAAGATGATGACCCTCTATGTCGCCTTCGAGGCGATCAAGCATGGCGAGGTGACGCTCGACACGCAATTCACCGTCAGCAAGCGTGCCACGGGGGCGACTTGCGTCTGCCTCGGGCTGCGCGAAGGGCAGCGCATCTCGCTGCGTTACCTGATCCGGGCCGCGGCGCTGCGCTCGGCCAATGATGCCAGCATCGTGATCGCCGAAGGGATCTCGGGCTCGGTCGAGGCATTTGCCGAGCGCATGACCCGCACTGCCCGCGCCATGGGGATGAACAACACCACCTTTCGCAACCCGCACGGGCTGACCCAGACGGGCCATGTCTCGACCGCGCGCGACATGACGATTCTGGGCCGTCACCTGTATTTCGACTATCCGCAATACTTCAACCTGTTCTCGCGGCGCAGCGAGCATGCGGGCGTGGCGACCGTGCCCAACACCAACCGCCGTTTTCTTGATGCCTATACGGGCGCGGATGGCATCAAGACCGGCTATACGCGGGCGGCAGGGTTCAACCTGACCGCCTCGGCCAAGCGCGGCAGCCGCCACATCATCGCGACGATGTTCGGCGGCTCCAGCGCGGCGGCGCGCAATGCGCATGTCGCCGAGTTGATGGATATCGGCTTTGCCCGCGCCAATGCCCGCGTTGCCACCCGCGCGCCGCGCACGCCCGACTATCAGGGGCCGCGCGCGGTCGCGCAGGCGCCGTCGACACCCGCGCGCAATGGCGATGACGACCCGAGTGCTGCGGCCAAGACCATTCGGCTACAGCTTGCCGTGCGTCGCAGCCTGCGTCCGCAGCCGCGCCCGGACGGGCCGCCCGACGCGGATATGCTGCTTGCCGTGCAGCAGAGTGTCGAGGCCACGGTCAGCGCGGCCGCCGAGGATGCCGAGCGCGATGGCGGCTCGCGGATTCTCGCCTCGGTTGCACCCGACGCGCTGGCCGTCAGCCCGCGCCCGCGCCCGGATGATCTGGTCGCGCCCGCCGTGGAGGACGATATCGCGCTTGCCATCGCCGCCGGGTTCGGGGTGGCCGATCCCGACGATCTGGCAGCGCTGGAGGACGCAGAGGACCAGTCAGCGCCGGAGGCGCCAGAGATGGATGTCGCTGCCACCAGCGAGGACGAAGACCTGGCAGAGCCGCCCGCCGAGGTCCTGCTGGCCGACAGCACCACGGCCGGCACCCCGCCCCCGACCCGGCCCGAGGCCGAAACGGAAATCGCCGCAGAGTTGGAGGCGGCCCGCGTCGCGCCCGAAGAAACGGTCACGGATCTGGCCGAAGCCGATCAGCCACCCGCTGACGAGACGCTCTGGATCGGCAGCGCCGAGACCTTCCTCCCCGATCCCGCACAGCGTGCCCCGCTGCCGGCCGCGCCGGTCTCGCTCTCGCTCAATGCCGATCTTGGGTTCCCCAGCCCCGAGCCGTCCGTGCAGCCGGACCCCGACATCATCCTGACCAGCACCCCCGCGACCGATCGCGCCGTGGCGCAAAGCCGCGCCACCGCCCGCGCCGCAGAGGCGCGGCCCGTCGCCGAGGGCGAGGTGGTCAGCCGCGTCTCGACTTCGGATAGCGGGCGGATCTGGGGGGTCTCGCTGGGGCAGTTCACATCGCGCGCCGCAGCCGAGCGCGGTCTGATCACCGTCAAGATGGCCGAGGCCGCCGCGCTGGGCAATGGCGTCAGCCGCATCCGCCAGACAAGCGGGCGCTTCGAGGCCACGGTCGCGGGCCTGACCGAGGCCGAGGCCGAACGCGCCTGTCTGCGCCTGACCGCGCGGATGATGGATTGCGACGTGGCCCGGCCCTGAGCAAGACACGGCTTCTGCCGCGCTGATCGCAGTGGTGCGGGGCGGGGCTGCCGGTTTATACTGCGCCCATGCCCGCGTTGTGCCGAGATTGCCTGACCCGTTTCGATGCCGGTCGCCGCTGCCCGACCTGCCATTCGCCGCGCGTTGTGGCCGGGGCAGAGCTGTTCGATCTGTCCATCGCGCATATGGATTGCGACGCGTTCTATGCCTCGGTCGAGAAGCGCGACAATCCTGCGCTGCGAGACAAGCCGGTGATCGTTGGCGGCGGTGCGCGCGGGGTGGTGACCACCGCCTGCTACATCGCGCGCATCCAGGGCGTGCGCTCGGCCATGCCGATGTTCAAGGCGCTGCGCCTGTGCCCCGAGGCCGTCGTCGTCAAACCCCGGTTCGAGGCCTACTCCGCCGCTTCGCGCGAGATCCGCGCGATGATGGAAGAGCTGACACCCGCCATCGAGCCGCTCTCGCTGGATGAGGCGTTCCTCGACCTCGGCGGCACGGCAAGGCTGCACGGGGCGCCGCCCGCAGTGCTGCTGGCCGGGCTGGTGCGGCGGATGGAGCGTGAATTGCGCCTCGGCGGCTCGATCGGGCTGTCGCACAACAAGTTCCTGGCAAAGATCGCCTCGGACCTCGACAAGCCGCGCGGGTTCGCGGTGATCGATCGCGCGGGCACGGCAGAATTCCTGCGCGGCAAGCCGGTGGGCATCATCTGGGGCGTGGGGGCTGCGATGCAGGCGCAACTCGACCGCGCGGGCATCGCCACCATCGACGATCTGCTGCGCTGGGACGCGGCCGATCTGGTGGCACGATTCGGCGGCATGGGCACGCGGCTGTGGCACCTCGCGCGCGGGATCGACGCACGCCCCGTGGCGCGCGACCGGGCGGTCAAGTCGATCTCGAAGGAAAGCACCTTCGGTACCGATCTGAGCGAGCTTGCCGCGCTCGAGGGGCATCTTTGGCGGTTGGCCGAACAGGTTGCGGCGCGCGCCAAGGCCAAGGGGCTCGCCGGGTGGGTCGTGACGCTGAAGCTCAAACGCGCCGATCACCGGTTGCTCACCCGCCGCATTAGCCTGCCCGAGCCCAGCAACCTGGCCGATGTGCTTTACCGCGCGGCGCAACCCCTGCTCGCGCAAAGCGCGCGCGCGGGGCCCTTCCGCCTACTGGGCGTTGGCATATCCGAGCTGACGCCGGATGCGGGGCCGGGCTTCAGCCCCGATCTGCTGGACCCGCAGGCCGCCCGCCGCGCCGAGGCCGAGCGCGCGATCGACCGGCTGCGCGCCCGCTTCGGGGCAGTGGCCGTGGTCAAGGGCCGGTCCCTGCGCTGAGCCCCGCCCGCGCCCCGCCGGGGCGGCGTGCATGGGTGGGCGGGTGGGCACGCCGTCGCGGCGGGGCGCGGGCGGGGCGCGGGCGGGCTCTGACATTGGCTTGGCACGCGCGGCGCTTTGCGGCACGATACATGCCGCAGGAAACGAAAGGCACGGCCATGCAGATCACCACCGACCCGGACGGCCAGACGGTCATCACCACTTTCGAAATGACACCCGGCACCTGCGGCGATGTGCTCGAGGCGCTGCAAGACGCGTATGACACGGTGATCCGACACCAGCCCGGCTTTCTGGGCGCAGCGCTGCATGTCAACGACGCACAGACGCGGATTGCGGCCTATTCGCGCTGGCAGGCGCGGACGGATTTTCAGGCCATGCTGCGCACCGACGAGATGCGCAGGCGCAACCGCGCCATCGCGCAGATGTGCGCGCGATTCGAACCGGTCATGTATGATGTCGCGACGCTGGTGCGCCCGGGCTGATGCGCTGCTTCCTCGGCCTCGAGATCCCGCAGCACATTCGCAGCGAACTGGTGCTGCAGCAATTCCTCATGCCGGTGCAGCGCCGCGTGCCGCCCGAGAATTTCCATCTGACACTGGTGTTTCTGGGCGATGCCGGGGACGCGGCACTGACTGCACTTGACGAGGCGTTGACCAGGCTCGACAGCGCACCGCCGCAGATCGAAATTCGGGGCCTCGGCCTTTTTGGCGGCGCGAAGGCGCACAACCTGCACGCAACCGTTGCCCCCGACCCGGCGCTTATGGCCCTGCAGGAGCGGTTGGTGCGCCGCGCTCGTGATGCCGGGCTCGCCCCCGAAAAGCGCCGCTACAGCCCGCATGTGACGCTCGCCTATCTGCGCCCCGGCAGTTTCGAGCAGCCCGCGCTGGAACAGGCGGTCGCCGGGGCTGCGAGTTTTCGGACCGAGCCTTTCACCGCGACCGAAGTGGTGCTGTTCCGCGCGCATCTGCGCGCTGACGGGGCGCAATATGATGTGCTCGAACGCTACCCGCTCTCGCCCGCGCTGCGCGCCGTCGACTGGTAGCCCCTACCCGCCCGGATCCGCCGCGCGAAAGCGGAAGCTGTGCAGCAGCGCGGAATTCTCGCGCAACCAGCGCCGATGGGGCGCATGATCGGGCATCAGCCGCGCCACGCAGTCCCAGAAGGCGCGCGAGTGGTCCATATGCGCCAGATGCGCCACTTCATGCGCAGCGACATAGTCAAGCACCGCGGGCGGGGCCATCACCAGCCGCCACGAGAACATCAGCCGCCCGTCCTGCGTGCACGACCCCCAGCGCGAGCGCGTGTCGCGCAAGGTGACCGCGCGCGCCTGCCGCCCGAGCCGGTCGCAATATCGCGCCACGGCGGCCAGCAGCGACGCGCGCGCGCTGGCTTTCACGAACGCCTCGAGCCGCGCGCCCGTGCGCGTGCCCTCATGGTCGGGTGGTACGACCAGCACGCCGTCGGCAATCTGCACGCGGCGCCCGGTCCCGGTCCGGATCGGGTAGACTTGCCCGCGCAGAAGAAGGTTGCCGCCGGGCGCGACAAGCTGCGGCGCGGGGGCATTCGCCACTGCCGCACGCAACCAGTCCTCGCGCGCATGCAGGAAATCAAGCGCCGCATCCATCGGCAGGTTGGCGGGCAGTGTAAGTGTCGCCTGACCATCCACCCCCGAGACGCGCAACCACAGCCGCCGCGCCCGGCCCGACCGGCGCAACGCGACACGCAGCGGCGGCGGGCCGGGCAGATGTGCGACATTGCCCCGCAGCACCACGTCCCGCCCGCTCATGGCAGGCCGATTCCACGACTGAAGTCCTTGCGCATCCGCCCCTCGCGGGAAAAACTCTCGACATCTTGTGCAGTGCGGGCCGGGGCCTTTACAGCATGGGCGAGATATGGCACGGCACGTGGCTTGAGAAAAGTCGATCCCGCGAAGGAACCCGAAATGTCAAACCCAGACTGGGGCGTGAAGCGTGTCTGCCCGGAAACCGGCAAGCGGTTCTATGACCTGAACAAGGACCCGATCATCAGCCCGTATACGGGCAAGGTGGTCGCTCTCGACCCGACCGACCGCCGCACCGAGGCCGCCACCCCCGCGAGCAAACCCAAGGCCAGCACGGCCTCGAAGGATAATGAAGACGAGCTGCTGGTCGATGACGACGATTCTGTCGATGTCGATGATGAACTTCTCGAGGATGACGAGGACGACACGGTCGCGCTGGACGACCTTGCAGATGTCGCAGACAAAGACGAGGAATGAACGCAAAATCTGCCGCGGCGTCGCTTATTCGGTTGCGTCGCGGTGCGGGCTTGCCTAAAAGGCGGTCAAAGTGGGGCCATAGCTCAGTTGGGAGAGCGCTTGAATGGCATTCAAGAGGTCAGGGGTTCGACTCCCCTTGGCTCCACCAATAAAACAAAGACTTAGACGGAAAAAAGCCCCGCCAGCGCGGGGCTTTTTCGTCCGCGGCTGACTGTTTCACCCCGGATGATCACATTTTGCCAGGCGATCCGCTCGCTGCATGGCAAGACCGGTCCCGCAAAGATATCGAGACGGGGCTGCCATCACCTTCAGTCCATCGCATAGCCGGCGCCGCGCACTGTGCGGATGGGGTCCTGGTGGCCATGCGCGGACAGCGCCTTGCGCAGGCGGCCGATATGCACATCGACAGTGCGGGTGTCGACATAGATGTCGCGCCCCCAGACGCGGTCGAGCAGCGCCTCGCGCGTCCAGACCTTGCCCTGGCGTTCCATAAGCGCGGCCAGCAGGCGGAACTCGGTCGGACCCAGATGCAACGGTTTTCCCTCGCGGGTGGCGCGATGGCTTTCGGCGTCGAGGCGGATATCACCGGCCTCGAGCACCGTGCCGGCGGCTGCCGGGCGCACGCGGCGCAGATTGGCGCGCACGCGGGCGACCAGCTCGGCGACCGAATAGGGTTTGACGATATAGTCATCGGCGCCCGTCTCGAGCGCGCGCACGCGATCGGCTTCTTCCGACCGCGCGGAGACCATGATGATCGCCGCGTGGCGTCCGCCTTGCGTCGCGTTGATCTGACGGCAGGCTTCCAGGCCGGAGAGCCGGGGCAACATCCAGTCGAGCAGGATCACATCGGGCGCCTGTTCGGCCACGATCAGCAGCGCCTCTTCGCCGTCTTGTGCGGTCACTGCGCGAAACCCTGCCGCGGTCAGGTTGTAGCTCAAGAGCGCGCGTTGCGCTGGTTCGTCATCGACCACAAGGACCAAAGGCATGTCGGCGGCGCTCATGCCTCAGATCTCGGGCGTGACGATGGTTGCGGTGGAATGCCCCTTGACACGCGGCCTGGCGGGAGTGCCCTCGGCCACGAAAATCACATGTTCCGCCCCGTGGGTCACCAGATCGCCCATCCGCTCGATGTTCTTGGCGATGAAGATGTAATGCAGGCAGGCCGTGATATTGCGCGGGTCTTCCATCATGTGGGTGATGAATTCGCGAAACAGCGCATTGGTCATGTCGTCCACATCCACATCGCGCGCGACCACATCGCGGGCAAGCGTGGCATCCAGCCGAGCGAGCGAGTCGAGCATGTCCTTCAGCATCTGCCCGACAAGGCGTGCCTGTCGACGCAACGCGCCTGCCGCACCGTCGATGACCGGAACCGAGGTCAGCACGGGAACCCGCTTGGCCATGTTCTTGGCGTAGTCGCCGATGCGCTCCAACTCGCCCGCCATCTTCATCACCGCGACCACCACGCGCAGATCGTCTGCCTGCGGCTGGCGCAGGGCCAGCAGCCGCACCACCTTGGAGTTGATCTCGTGCTCGGCCTCGTCGATGGTTCGATCACCGCGCACGACCTCGCTGGCCAGCTCTTCATCGCGGGTCTCAAGCGCGCGCGCGGCCAGCAGGATCGCCTCCTCGACCTGACCGCCCATGGTCAGGACGGCGAGTCGCACCTGCTCCAGATCTTCGTCAAATGCGGTGAATGTATGAGGTTTGCTCATGCTTGCGAGGATCCTTTTCCTGACGTGGCCGCATCATCGGTGCGGCATGTAACATCTTCATGACACGGCTTCATGACGGCACAGGCGCAGCGCAGGGCAGCACGACATCGAAACTGCTGCCTGCGCCGGGGGCGCTGCGGATCAGCAGCCGTCCCCGGTGCCGGTTGACGATATGCTTGACGATGGCGAGCCCCAGACCGGTGCCGCCCTGATCGCGCGAACGGGCGCGGTCCACCCGGTAGAAGCGTTCCGTCAGGCGCGGGATATGGATGGGGTCGATGCCGTCGCCGTAATCGGTCACCGACACCCGGATCACCGGGCCACCCATGGCGGCAAACTGCGCCAGGAGCCGCGCGCCGATGACGATGCGCCCGCCATCTGCGCCGTATTTGAGCGCATTCCCCAGAAGGTTGTGAAACACCTGCACAAGCTGGTCATGATCGCCCGTGACCTCGGGCAGGTCATCGGGCACCGCCCAGTCGAGCTGCACCCCGGTGGCCTCGATCCGGGGGCGCAGTGCCGCGATTGTCGCCCGCAGCACGTCAGTCAGCGAGACATGCTCACGCGGGCGGATGCGTTCGTCGCCCTCCAGCCGCGACAGCGACATCAGATCGGCCACCAGCCCGGCCATGCGCTGGGTTTCGCGGCTCATGATGCCCAGAAACTCGGCCCGCGCGACCGGGTCGTCCTGGGCGGCATTCTGCAAGGTCTCGATGAAGCCGACCAGCACCGTCAGCGGCGAGCGCAACTCATGGCTGACATTGGCGACGAAATCACGCCGCTGCGCCTCGGCGGCCTCGCGGTGGCTGATGTCGTGCAGGCTGATAACGGTTCCGTCGATCCCCGCATCCGGGTCCAGCCTGCGCGCGGTGATCTGCCATGTCGTCTCGGCACTGGCAAAGCCGATCACCATCACGGCGCGGTGGACGGCCTCGGGCGGGGTTTCCGGGTCGAGTGCACGCTCGATCAGCGCGCTCGCATCGGGCTGACGCAGATGCGCGCGCACCCGCGCGCCTTCCATCGGGGTGACGAAAACCTCATCGGCGGCAGCGTTCGCGATGCGGACCACGCCATCGGGAGAGATCAGCATGACCGGCTCGGACAGCGCGCAGATCAGCGCGCGCAGCGGCGCCAGCGCGTCTCGGGGCTCCAGCAAGCTTGCTCCTTCAGCCATGGCGACCCACCCCGATCCGCGACCCTAGCCGAAGCGTCCGGTCACGTAGTCATTCGTGCGCGCCACCTTCGGGTTGGTGAACACGGTCTCTGTAGCACCGTATTCGATGATCCGGCCAAGATACATGAAAGCGGTGTTGTCCGACACCCGTGCCGCCTGGCTCATGGAATGGGTGACGATGACGATGGTGTATTGCCCGCGCAGGTCCGAGATCAGGTTCTCGATCTTCGCGGTGGCGATGGGGTCGAGTGCCGAGCAGGGTTCGTCCATCAACAGCACCTCGGGGTCCGAGGCGACGGCGCGCGCGATACACAGCCGCTGCTGCTGCCCGCCGGACATGCCCAACGCCGAGCTGTGCAGCCGGTCCTTCGCTTCCTCCCACAACGCAGCTGAGCGCAGCGCGCGCTCAACCGTGTCGTCGAGGATCGATTTCTTCGTCACCCCGTCCACCCGCAGCGGATAGGTCACATTGTCGTAGATCGACATGGCGAAGGGGTTGGGTTTCTGGAACACCATCCCCATGCGCTTGCGCAGCGCGATCACATCGACACCGCGGCCATATATATCGAAATCATCGACCATGATCTGGCCGGAAATCCGTAGACCATCCACCAGATCGTTCATCCTGTTGAGCGAGCGCAGGAGCGTCGACTTGCCACAGCCCGACGGGCCGATCAGTGCCGTGACCATGCCTTTCTGTATCTCCAGCGCGTTCTCGAACAGTGCCTGGGTTTCGCCGTACCACAGGTTGAAATCGCGGATATCGAGCGCCGCGCCCTGGTCGCCGGTCTTGATGTGATAGGTTGTCGGCGCGATGGCGTCGTTGCGGTCGAGGGTTTCGGTCACGGCCATTTCGGGGCTCCTTCAGAATTCGCCGCTGGCGTATTTGCGCTTCAGCCGGTTGCGCACATAGATCGCGGTGGCGTTCATGGTGATGATCAGAGCCAGCAGCAACACCGTGGTCACGAAGACCATCGGCTTGCCGGCTTCGGAGTTGCGCGACTGAAAGCCCACATCGAAGATGTGAAAGCCCAGATGCATGAAGCTGCGGTCCAGGTGGATGAAGGGCGCGAACCCGTCCACGGGCAGCGCCGGGGCCAGCTTGACAACGCCCACCAGCATCAGGGGCGCAACCTCCCCTGCCCCGCGCGCCATGGCCAGGATCATGCCGGTCATGATGCCCGGCATTGCCTTGGGCAGGACGATATGGCGGATGGTCTGCCATTTCGACGCCCCGCAGGCGAGCGACCCCTCGCGCATCGAGCGCGGCACGGCCTGCAACGCTTCCTCGGACGCCACGATCACCACCGGCACGGTCAGCAGCGCCAGCGTCAGCGAGGCCCAGAGGATACCGCCCTTGCCGAAGGTCGGGTTCGGCAGCGCCTCGGGGTAGAAAAGCTGGTCGATGGTGCCGCCCATCGCATAGGCGAAGAACCCCAGCCCAAAGACGCCGTAAACAATGCTGGGCACACCGGCCAGATTGTTGACGGAAATGCGAACAATCGAGGTCAGCCGCCCCTGCTTGGCATATTCGCGCAGATATAGCGCGGTGATCACGCCGAAGGGGGCGACAAAGACCACCATCAACAGCGTCATCGCCACAGTGCCGAAGATCGCAGGCAGCACACCGCCCTGGGTGTTGGCCTCGCGCGGCTCGGCCGAGACGAATTCCCACCAGCGCGACAGGTAGATACCGATCTTGTCGGGCAGGCTGAGCGCGTTGG
>PXES01000230.1 GCA_003564655.1 Paracoccaceae bacterium | reverse complement strand
GCTGCCAGCCGCGCCTGCCCCAGCAGGCTTTGCGAGCCGACCGAGCCGGTGGTGTAGAGCTTCCACATCGGGTGCGCCCCGGCGCAAAGCGCCTCGGTCGCGCGCAACTCGGCAAGGCCCGTGCCATGGCGTGCGCGGCCCTTTTCGGGCAGGTCGGGCAGGTCCAGCCCGCGCGGGTGGCCCCAGAACGGCCCGATGCCGGGGAAGCGGCGGTTGATCTCGGCCGCGACCTCGAAACGGTTGTTGCGGTTGCTGTCGTCATCGTGAATGTGCGCGGCGAGCCAATCCCACACTGCCAGCGCCTCGGGGCGGCCGGTCAGCCGGGCCGCGAAGCCGCGCGGGAAGCCGAAGCCGATATCGAACGCGACCAGCACGCGCGCGCCCGCCGCCAACGCGTGGTCGATCCGGGCGCGTAGCGCGGCCATGGCGGCGGCGCGGGTGGGCAGGTTCTCGGGGGCGGCGGTGCCTGCGCCGGCGGCGCCCAGCCAGATCGAATCCGCGCCCCGCTTGGGTGTCGAATTGGCCGACCAGTCGAGAACAAGGACATGGTCGAAGTCGCGGCAAAGCGAAGCCGAAGGCGCCGGGGGTGTCGTCATGGGCGTGATGTGGCGCGCTGCTCGGCAAGGGCGAGGTCTTCGGGCGTGTTGATGTTGAAGAACGGATCAGGCCCGTCGCTGTCGAAGATCGCCAGACCCGGCTCGTGCTGCGCCGCCCAGTCGCCAAGCTTTCGGGCCCCGCCTGCCAGCGCGCGGCGCAGATCGTCGCGCAGCGCGACGGGCCACAGGCCGAAGGTCGGATGACGCCGCACTGCCTGACCGTGCCGGGTTGCGGCAATGGCCACGCCGCCCGGCCCGGCCGCCGCCTGTAGCCGCGCCACCAGATCGCGCGGGAAAAAGGGTGTGTCGACCGCGACGCTGACCATCGTCGAACTGCCCTGCGCTGCCGCCCAGTCGAGGCCCGCCAGCATCCCGGCCAGCGGCCCGGCCTGCAGGGGCGGGCTGTCGGCCACCACCGGCAGGCCGAATTGCGCGTAAGTTTCATGCGGGCCATTGCCGCTGAGCACCATCGCGCCGACCTGCGGGGCCAACCGGTCGATGACATGCGTCAGCAGCGGGCGGCCGGCAATCAGGCGCAGCCCCTTGTCGCCGCCGCCCATCCGCGTGGCGCGCCCCCCGGCGAGGATCACGCCGACCAGAGCGGGCATCTGCGGAACCTGGGGCCGGGCGCGGTCACAATGCGGTGGCAGGGGGCGGGCTGGAGCATCTGAAGGGCCGTTTATGATGCGGACGACATCAGTTTAACGCCGGGCACAGGGATTGGCCATCGCAACGCGCGGGCTCTCCCATTGGATTTCGCTTGCGCGATGCTAAATACAAAGCCTTAGGGTTGAAGAGGGGAAAGTGATGACCGATCAGGCTTCCGCGCTGCTCGATGCAGCCTTGATCCATGTGCCCTTCGACGGTTGGTCCGATGCCACGCTGCGCGCGGCGAGCGCCGATCTGGGGATGGACCTGGCACTTGCCCGGGCTCTCTACCCGCGTGGAGGGGTCGATCTGGCACTGGCCTTTCACCGGCGGGGCGATGCGGAAATGGTGGCGCGGCTGGCCGAGAGCGACCTGAGCGAACAGCGCTTTCGCGATCGGATCGCGACCGCCGTGCGGCTGCGTATCGAGGCGGCGGAAGATCGCGAACTGGTGCGCCGCGGCGTGACGCTGTTTGCATTGCCGCCCCATGCGGCAGCAGGCGCCCGAGCGATCTGGGACACGGTGGATCTGATCTGGACGACGCTGGGCGACACCTCCACTGATTACAACTGGTACACCAAGCGCGCGACGCTGTCGGGGGTGTACTCCTCGACCGTTCTCTACTGGCTGGGCGATGAGAGCCCGGAGTCGATCGCCACCTGGGCGTTTCTCGACCGGCGGATCGACGATGTGATGCAGTTCGAACGGGTGAAGGGGGCGGTGCGCCGCAACCCGCTGGGCCGTGCGCTCACGGCCGGCCCCGAGGCACTGCTCTCCTGCATCCGCGCGCCCGCGCCGCGCGCGCGCGATGGCCTTCCCGGCTACGTGTCGCCCACCACCAACCCGCGCGAGGGTTGACGAGGCGCAAATTGCGCCGCAGGTTGCGTCGGTGGAAAGGCGAGGGGCGCAATGGCGGTGAGCAAAGATATCCTGACATGGTATGAGGGCGCCTGGCATCGGGGCAACGCGCCGATCATCGGTGCGGCCGATCACGCCGCATGGCTGGGCAGCCAGGTATTCGACGGTGCGCGACAGTTCGACGGCGCGCGCCCCGATCTGGACCTGCATTCTGCACGCATCATCCGCTCGGCCCGCGCGATGGGCATGCTGCCGCCGATCGATGCCGAGACGGTGCAGGGGTTGCTGGAAGAGGGGTGCGCGCAGTTCGCCGAGGGCACCGCGCTGTACCTGCGTCCGATGATGTGGGCGCGCGACTCGGGCCTCGGGGTGATCGATATCGCACCGGACAGCACCGCGTTCGCGATCTGCATCGAGGCGCTGCCGATGCCCGAACCTGGCGGCTTTTCGCTGACGGTCTCGCCTTTCAGACGCCCCCGGCCCGACATGGCACTGACCGAGGCCAAGGCGTCGGCGCTCTACGCCAATAACGGGCGGATCATGGCCGAGGCACGGGCGCGGGGCTACTCGAACGCGCTGTCGCTCGACGCTGACGGGTATGTGGCCGAGACGGCCTCGACCAATGTGTTCATGGTGCGCGACGGGGTGGTGTTCACGCCGGTCCCCAATGGCATGTTCCTTGCGGGTATCACCCGGGCACGGGTGATCGGGCTGTTGCGCGCCGATGGGGTCGAGGTGGTCGAGTCATCGCTGACGCTCGACAATTTCGACCAGGCCGACGAGATCTTCGTGACCGGCAACATCGCCAAGGTCATGCCCGTGGCGCGGTATCAGGACCGGGTGTTCGACGCCACGCCGATGGCCGACCGCGCCCGCGTTCTCTACTGGGATTACGCGCTGTCGCGCGAGCGGCATCTGGTCTGAGGGCGGGTTCGGGCGGGGCCGTCCGATTGAGTATTTCCAGCAAGAAAATGAGGAATGCGATGGAGCTGCCCCATACCATGCGCGCGGTCGAGATCTCGGCGCCGGGCGGGCCCGAGGTGCTGCGCGCGGTCGAGCGACCAGTGCCGGTTCCGGGGCCGGGCAAGGTGGTGATCCGGCTGGCCTGGGCCGGAGTCAACCGCCCCGATGCGCTGCAACGCGCGGGCGCCTATGACCCGCCCGAGGGCGCGAGCGACCTGCCGGGGCTGGAAGGGGCGGGGACCATCGCGGCAGTCGGGCCGGGGGGGACGCGCTGGACGGTCGGCGACGAGGTCTGCGCGCTTTTTCCCGGCGGGGCCTATGCCGAACACGCGCTGACCGATGCCGGACATGTGCTGCCCGTGCCCGACGGGATGGGCCTGCGCGAGGCTGCCTGTCTGCCCGAGACCTTCTTCACTGTCTGGTCGAATGTCTTCATGCGCGGGGGCTTGCGCGCGGGCGAGCGGTTTCTGGTGCATGGCGGCTCCTCTGGCATCGGGACGACAGCGATCCAGCTGGCGCACAACTTGGGCGCTCGGGTCTTTGCAACCGCAGGCTCGGACGAGAAATGCGCGGCCTGCGCGCGGCTGGGTGCCGAGCGGGCGATCAACTATCGCGCCGAGGATTTCGTCGCCGTGCTGCGCGCCGAGGGTGGGGCGGACCTGATCCTCGACATGGTGGGCGGTCCGTATCTGCCGCGCAATCTGAAGTCGCTCGCCGAGGATGGGCGGCTGGTGCAGATCGCCTTTCTGCAAGGCCCGAAGGTCGAGGTGAATTTCGCGCCGCTGATGGTGCGGCGGCTGAGTATCACCGGCTCTACCCTGCGCCCGCAATCGGACGCGGCCAAGACCGCCATCGCGGCAGAGCTGGAGCGCGCGGTCTGGCCGTTGCTGGCGGCGTGGCGCGTGGCGCCGGTGATGGACAGCAGCTTCCCGCTGACCGAGGCAGCGGCGGCGCATGCGCGGATGGAAAGCTCGGCGCATATCGGCAAGATCGTGTTGCAGATTGCCCCATGAGCGGCATTGAACTGACTGCTGCGGCGGCAGAGACTCATGATTTGATCAAATCCCCTCGTGCAGGGTACGAAACGGGCTTGCCAAGCCGGTCCGTTTTCATGTGGTATGTCGAGCATGGCAAACCTCGCCCGCGCAGGAGGCGATGGCCGCAACTGGGAGAATGACATGAGCACACGCAAGGTTCTGGCGCTCGGCGCCGCGATGGGGCTGTTATCCGGCCCGGCATTGGCCGACACGGTCAATGTCTTCAACTGGTCCGACTACATCACCGACGAGGTGCTGGAGCTGTTCACCGAGCGCACCGGCATTTCCGTCAATTACGATGTTTATGACAGCAACGACACGCTCGAGGCGCGGCTGCTGGCGGGCTCTTCGGGCTTCGATGTGGTGGTGCCGACGGGCACTTTCCTTGAGCGGCAGTTGGCTGCCGGGGTGTATCAGCCGCTGAACAAGGATTTATTGCCCAACCTCGAGGGGATGGACCCGGAGCTGACCGCCGCCGTGGCCTCGCACGACCCGGGCAACGAGCACTCGGTCATCTACATGTGGGGCACCACGGGCATCGGCTATAACATCGACATGGTGGCCGAGCGTCTGGGCGAGGATTTCGAGGTCGATACCTGGGACATGATCTTCGCCCCCGAAATCGCGGGCCAGCTTGCCGATTGCGGTATCTCCTGGCTTGATTCGCCGACCGACATGTTCCCGGCGGCCTTTGCCTGGATGGGCAAGGACCCGCAATCGACCGATCCGGATGATTTCGCCGCTGCCGCCGACATGATGATGGAGGTGCGCGATACCGTCCGCTATTTCCACTCGTCGCAATACATCACCGATCTGGCCAATGGCGAGACCTGCGTGGCCGTGGGCTGGTCGGGGGACGTGCTGCAGGCCGCCGACCGCGCGGCAGAGGCCGGGCAGGGTGTAAATGTCTGGTACGCCATCCCGCGCGAGGGGGCGATGCAGTGGTTCGACGTGATGGGCATTCCGGCCGATGCGCCGAACCCGGAAGCGGCACATGCCTTCATCAACTTCATCCTCGAGCCAGAGATCACGGCGATGATCACCAACTATGTGTGGTTCCCGAATGCCAATGCTGCGTCCTGGCCGATGGTCGAGGAGGAGATCTTCAACGACCCGGCCATCTTCCCGACCGATGAGGTGACCGAGACGCTGTTCACCGGGGTCACCTATGACAGCCGCACCGACCGAACCGTGACGCGCCTCTGGACCCGCGTGCGCACGGGTCAGTAAACGCCACGCCCCTGCCCGTAATCGGGCAGGGGGTTTTCCGCCTTGGGGGCACGCGCATGGACGCATCCGCAATCGCCGCTGACACGCGACCCTGGCGCGACCCGGACGCGCAGCCCTTTATCTCGGTGCGCGGAGTGACCAAGAAGTTCGGCGATTTCACTGCCGTCTCGGATGTCGATCTGGACATCTACAAGGGTGAGTTGTTCTGCCTGCTGGGCGAATCCGGCTGCGGGAAATCGACGCTGCTGCGCATGCTGGCAGGGTTCGAGCAACCGACCGAGGGCAGCATCCGCATTGATGGCGAGGACATGGCGCATGTCCCGCCCGACCGGCGGCCCACCAACATGATGTTCCAGTCCTACGCGCTGTTTCCGCATATGACAGTGGAAAAGAATGTGGCCTATGGCCTCTTGCGCGAGGGGCTGAAGAAATCCGAGGCTTGTGCCAAGGCCGCCGAAATGCTGCGCATGGTCAAGCTGGAGAAGCTGGCGCGGCGCAAGCCGGACCAGCTTTCGGGCGGGCAGCGGCAGCGTGTGGCGCTGGCGCGCGCGCTGGTCAAGCGGCCGAAACTGCTGCTGCTGGACGAGCCGCTGGGCGCGCTGGACAAGAAGCTGCGCGAGGAAACGCAGTTCGAGCTGATCAAGATTCAGGAAACCCTGGGTGTGACCTTCATCGTCGTCACGCATGACCAGGACGAGGCGATGACGCTCGCCACCCGCATCGGGGTGATGAAGGACGGCATGATCGAGCAGGTGGGCGAGCCGCGCGAGATCTACGAGACGCCAGACTCGCGCTTCGTGGCCGACTTTATCGGCACCATCAACCTGTTCGAGGGTCGTGTCGATGCTGCAGCACCCGACATGATGCGCATCAGAACCGAGGCGCTGGGCGATGTGCTGGTGTCGCCGCAAAGCGGGCTGACGCAGGGGCAGCAGGTCTGGGCGGCCTTGCGCCCCGAACGCTTCTGGCTGACGCGCGAGAAGCCCGAGAACACCCGTAACGCCTGGCACGGCCATGTCGAGGAGATGGGGTATATCGGCCATATGTCGCAATACCGGATCCGGCTGGACAGTGGCGTTCTGGTGCGCGCCAGCCAGTCCAACCGCCTGCGGGACGAGGACCCGATCTCGTGGGACGAAAAAGCCTGGGTGTCGGTCAATCCGGCCGCTTTCCGGGTGTTGACGCGATGAATGCGCTGACCCGCTCGGCGCCGTGGCGCGGCACGGCCTGGGCCTTCGGCAAGCTGGGGCTGTCGGGACGCTCGCTGGTCATTGCCATCCCGATGCTGTGGCTGGGCGTGTTCTTTCTTGCCCCCTTCTTCGTGCTGGGCCGCATTTCGCTGGCCGAGGCGATCATCGCCCGCCCGCCCTTCACGCCGCTTTTCGACCGCGCGCCGGACGGCACGCTCGAGATCATCGCGAGCTTTGAGAATTTCCGATTCCTGCTCGAGGATGCGCTCTACCGCAACGCCTACCTCTCCTCGATCCGCATTGCGCTGGTCTCGACCGTCTTCGCGCTGCTGATCGGCTACCCCATTGCCTACTACATCGCCCGCGCGCCCGAGCCGAAACGCTCGATCCTGCTGTTGATGGTGATCCTGCCCTTCTGGACCAGCTTCCTGCTGCGGGGCTACGCCTGGATGGGGTTTCTGCGCACCAATGGCGTTATCAACAACACGCTGATGTCGCTGGGCATCATCGACGCGCCCTTGCGCATGATGCACACGGATGTCGCGGTCTATATCGGTATCGTCTATACCTACCTGCCCTTCATGATCCTGCCGCTTTACGCGAACCTCACCAAGCTTGACGGCGCGCTCTTGGAGGCGGCGAGCGATCTGGGTGCCTCGCCCACGGTCACGTTCCTCACGGTCCCCCTGCCGCTGTCGCTGCCGGGGATCGTCGCGGGCTCTATGCTGGTCTTCATTCCGGCCATCGGCGAATATGTCATCCCGGCGCTGCTGGGCGGGCCAGATACGCTGATGATCGGGCGGGTGCTGTGGGATGAATTCTTCTCGTCGCGCGACTGGCCCGTCGCCTCGGCCGTGGCGATTGTCATGCTGTTCCTGGTCGTCGCGCCCATCATGTGGCTGCAATCGGTGCAGAACCGGCGGGGGATGGACTGATGCGCGGCTGGTTCCTGCCGCTGGCCGTCGCCTTCGGCTTCATCTTCCTCTACGCGCCCATCGTCTCGCTGGTGGTGTTTTCCTTCAACGAAAGCCGCCTTGTCACGGTCTGGGGCGGGTTCTCGACGCGCTGGTATGGCGAGCTTATCCGCGACCGCCAGATCCTCGGCTCGGCCTGGATCAGCCTGCAGGTGGCGTTCTGGTCGGCCAATCTGGCGGTAATCGTGGGTACGCTGGGGGCTTTCGTGCTGACCCGTTTCGGCAAGTTCACGGGGCGGCTGTTGCTGACCGGAATGATCACGGCACCCCTGGTCATGCCCGAGGTCATTACCGGCCTGTCGCTATTGTTGCTGTTCGTGTCGATGGAACTGACGCTGGGCTGGCCCGCCGGGCGCGGGCTGACGACGATTGTGATCGCGCATACGACCTTCTGCGCGGCCTTCGTTGCCGTGATCGCACAGACCCGCCTGCGGCAGATGGACGAATCGCTGGAGGAAGCCGCCCGCGATCTGGGCGCGGGGCCGGTGCGGGTGTTCTTCGACATCACCCTGCCGGTGATCACGCCCGCGCTGGTGGCGGGCTGGCTTCTGGCCTTTACCCTGTCGCTGGATGATCTGGTCATTGCGTCATTCGTCTCTGGCCCCGGGGCCTCGACCCTGCCTATGGTGATTTTCTCCAAGGTGCGGCTGGGAGTCAGCCCGGATGTGAACGCGCTGGCCACGATAATCATCGGCTTTGTGCTGGTCGCGGTCATCATAGCCGGATGGCTGATGCGGCGGACAGCACGGCGGATGTAGCCTCATCATAATTTCTGATTGCAAGCATCAGTAAATCCCACTTTTCCTGATGAGGCGGCCCTGTTAGAACCGTTCCAGAATTTCTCATGGAGGACGCAATGGACGGTTCCGACAACGCAGGCAAATGCCCGGTCATGCATGGCGGGCAGACGACGACAGGCGCATCGGTCATGGACTGGTGGCCGAAATCGCTCAACCTCGACATTCTGCACCAGCATGACAGCAAGTCGAACCCGCTGCAGGGCTTCGACTACCGCGAAGAAGTCAAGAAACTGGATGTCGAGGCGCTGAAGGCCGACATGAAGGCGCTGCTGCGCGACAGCCAGGACTGGTGGCCCGCCGACTGGGGCCATTACGGCGGTCTGATGATCCGGCTGGCCTGGCACGCTGCGGGCACCTACCGGGTGCAGGACGGGCGCGGCGGCGGCGGCACCGGCGACATTCGTTTCGCGCCGCTGAATTCCTGGCCCGACAACGGCAACCTGGACAAGGCGCGTCGCCTGCTCTGGCCGCTGAAGAAGAAATACGGCAACAAGGTCAGCTGGGCTGACCTGATCATCCTGTCGGGGACGATTGCCTATGAGGACATGGGCCTCAAGACTTTCGGCTTCTCTTTCGGGCGCGAGGATGTCTGGCACCCCAACAAGGATGTCTACTGGGGCTCCGAGCGCGAGTGGCTGGCGCCGTCGGATGAGCGGTATGAGAATGTCGATGACCCCGCGACCATGGAGAACCCGCTTGCAGCCGTGCAGATGGGGCTGATCTATGTGAACCCCGAGGGGGTGAACGGCCAGCCCGACCCGCTGAAAACCGCAGGCCAGGTGCGCGAGACCTTCGCCCGCATGGCGATGAACGACGAGGAAACCGCAGCGCTGACGGCAGGCGGCCACACCGTCGGCAAGGCGCATGGCAATGGCGATGCCGCGAATCTGGGCCCGGCGCCCGAAGGAGCGGCGCTGGAAGAGGGCGGCCTTGGCTGGATCAACCACAAGACCCGTGGCGTGGGTCGCGACTCGGTCACTTCGGGGATTGAAGGCGCCTGGACGACCGAGCCCACGAAATGGGACATGGGCTACTTCAAGCTGCTGTTCGGCTATGAGTGGCAGTTGACCAAATCGCCCGCCGGGGCCTGGCAGTGGGAGCCCGTGGACATCCGCGAAGAGGACATGCCGCGCGATCCCGAAGACCCCTCGGTCCGCGTCAAGCCGATGATGACGGATGCCGACATGGCCATGAAGATGGACCCAGCCTACCGCGCCATTTGCGAGAAGTTCATGGCCGACCCGGCCTATTTCGACGACTGCTTCGCGCGTGCCTGGTTCAAGCTGACGCATCGCGACATGGGTCCGCAGGAACGCTATATCGGGCCGGACGCGCCGAAAGAGGTGCTGATCTGGCAGGATCCGGTTCCCGCGGGCAACACCGGCTATGACGTGGCAGCCGTCAAGGCAAAGATCGCCGAGGCCGGGCTCTCGGTGTCCGACATGGTCGCCACAGCCTGGGACAGCGCGCGGACCTTCCGCAAGTCGGACTATCGCGGGGGCGCCAATGGGGCGCGCATCCGTCTGGCCCCGCAGAAGGATTGGGAAGGCAACGAGCCCGAGCGTCTGGCCCGCGTGCTGGCCAAGCTCGAGCCGATTGCCGCTGACTCCGGCGCCAGCATCGCCGATGTGATCGTGCTGGCGGGCAATCTGGGCGTCGAGCAGGCCGCGAAAGCCGCCGGGCACGAGGTCGAGGTGCCCTTCGCGCCCGGTCGCGGTGACGCAACGGACGAGATGACCGACGCGGACAGCTTCAAGTGGCTGGAACCACTGGCCGATGGCTTCCGCAACTGGATGAAGAAGGACTACGCGGTCACGGCCGAGGAAATGCTGCTGGATCGCGCGCAACTCATGGGGCTGACCGCACCCGAGATGACCGTCCTGCTGGGCGGAATGCGCGCGATGGGCACCAACCATGGCGGCACGGCGCATGGCGTCTTCACTGACCGCCCCGGCGCGCTGAGCACCGACTTCTTCGTCAACCTGACAGACATGGCGTGGAAATGGGTGCCCAAGGGTCGCAACCTGTATGAACTCCAGGACCGCAAGACGGGTGCGCCCAAATGGACGGCCACCCGCGCTGATCTGGTCTTCGGGTCGAACTCGATCCTGCGCGGCTATGCCGAGGTCTATGCCCAGTACGATGCGGATGCGAAATTCGTGGCCGATTTCGTCGCTGCCTGGACCAAGGTGATGAACGCGGATCGCTTCGATCTGGCGTGAAGAATCGGTAACGCATGAGCACAGCGGCGCGCCCATTGGGCGCGCCGTTTTTTTGGATGCAGCGCCGGGGAGAGCCGAATAGGGTGCCGGGATGGAGACGGATCTCGCAATCTTCGCGCTGGTGGCACTGGGCGGGGGGCTTGGCAGCATGGCGCGCGCCGCGCTCGCTGCGGGTTTGGGGCCGCTGCTGACGCCTGCGGGCGCGATTTTCGTGATCAATGCAGTGGGCAGCTTCGCCATCGGGGCGGCGCTGGGGGCCGCACTCGAGACTGCCGCGCTGCGCGACATGGCGCCGCCGGGCTGGTTCACCTTTTTCGCGGTCGGCCTGCTGGGCGGGTTCACCACCGTCTCGACCTATGCGCTGCAAGTGGGTGAGGCGTGGCAGGCGGGGCGGCGGCGCGCCGCGCTTGCGAATGCGCTCGGGTCTGTCGTGCTGTGCCCTGCCCTCGCTGCGCTGGGGGTGGGCATGGTGCTGCTCGCGCGGGGGTTGGTCTGATGGGATTTCTGCTCGTCGGCCTGGGCGGGACGCTGGGAACCGCGCTGCGTCTCGGTCTCAGCCTGATCGCGCTGCGCTATGCAGCCGAATACGTCTATCTTTCCACGCTGGCGGCAAATGTGCTGGGCGCCGCCCTGATCGGTTATCTGGCAACCCGCGATCTGGGCGCATCGGCCCGGGCCTTGTGGATGACCGGCTTCTGCGGCGGGTTCACCACCTTTTCGTTCTTCTCGCTGGAGGTGGTCATGCTGCTCGAACGCGGAGCGGGCCTTGCGCTCGGCTATGCGGCCGCCTCGCTTGTGCTTTGGCTCGCTGCGCTCTGGCTCGGTGTGGTTCTTGGACGCGGAAGCGCCCCCTCGGGGTCCCCACCCACCCGCCCATGACCCGCTCGGGGGCGCTTGCCCCTGCGGGGCAGCGGTCAGATATTGTCGACCTGCGGCATTCCCATGATGTGATAGCCGCCATCGACGTGGATGATCTCGCCCGTGGTGTGCGCGCCATGGTCCGAGGCGAGATAGACCGCGGTGCCGCCGACGCTCTCGAGTGTCGCATTCCTGCGCAGCGGTGCGTTCGCCTCGGCATGGCGGAAGGTCTTGCGCGCCCCCCCGATCGCCGCCCCGGCAAGCGTCTTCATCGGACCGGGGCTGATGGCATTGACGCGGATCCCTTCGGGCCCGAGATCGTTGGCGAGGTAGCGCACCGAGGACTCCAGCGCGGCCTTCGCCACCCCCATGACATTGTAGAAGGGCGTGACGGTGTTCGAGCCCTGGAAGGTCAGCGTCAGCAGGCAGCCGCCCTGCGGCATCAGTTCCGATGCCCGGCGTCCGGCGTCGATGAAGCTGTAGCACGAAATCTCCAGCGAGCGGGCGAAATTCGCGCGGCTGGTGTCGCGGAACCGGCCCGTCAGCTCGGCCTTGTCGGAAAACGCGATGGCATGGACAAGGAAATCCATTTCCCCCCAGCGTTCGGCCAGCGTGCCGAAGGCGGCATCGAGGTCGTCGGCATCCGTCACATCGGCGTCGAGCAGCAAATCCGAGCCCACCGAGGCAGCCAGCGGTTCGACGCGCTTGCCGAATGCCTCTCCCTGATAGGTGAAGGCCAACTCTGCCCCTTCGCGCGCCATTGCTTGCGCGATGCCCCAGGCGATCGAGCGTTCGTTGGCGACCCCCATGATCAGGCCGCGTTTGCCCTGCATCAAGCCTGCCATGGCCGTTCCTCTCAGTTGCGATACGCGCTCATTACAAGCGTCGCATTGGTGCCGCCAAAGCCGAAGGAGTTCGACAGGACCGAGTCGAGTTCGACATCCTCGACGAGTTGCGTCGCGATCTCACCCTCGCGGATTGCGGGGTCGAGTTCGATGACATTGGCCGAGGCGGCGATGAAATTGCCCTGCATCATCAGCAGCGAATAGATCGCCTCTTGCACGCCCGTCGCGCCGAGCGAGTGGCCGGTCAGCGATTTCGTCGAGGAGATGGGCGGCACATTGCCCTCGCCCCAGATGCGGCGGATGGCGTCGACCTCGGTCACGTCGCCCGCCGGGGTCGAGGTGCCATGCGCGTTGATGTAGCTGACCTTGCGGCCCACGGGCAGGGTCTCCAGCGCGAGCCGCATGGACCGTTCGCCGCCCTCGCCCGATGGCGCGACCATGTCATACCCGTCTGATGTGGCGCCGTAGCCCGTGACCTCGGCATAGATTTTCGCGCCGCGCGCCTTGGCGTGTTCCAGTTCTTCGAGCACCAGCATCCCGCCGCCACCGCCGATCACGAACCCGTCGCGTGTGGCGTCAAAGGCGCGGGCGGCCTGTTCGGGGGTGTCGTTGTATTTCGACGACATGGCGCCCATCGCGTCGAACAGGCAGGACAGCGTCCAGTCGAGTTCCTCGCCGCCGCCGGCGAAAATGATGTCCTGCTTGCCCATCTGGATAAGTTCGGCGGCGTTGCCGATGCAATGCGCGCTTGTCGAGCACGCCGAGGTGATCGAGTAGTTCACCCCCTTGATCTTGAACGGCGTCGCCAGGCAGGCCGAGTTCGTGGACGACATGCAGCGCGTGACCATGAACGGCCCCATTCGCTTGGGGCTGCCTTTTTCGGTGACGATTTGATGCGCCTGGAACAGATTGGCCGTGGACGGCCCGCCCGAGCCGGTGATCAGGCCAGAGCGCGGGTTGGAGATATCCCCCTCCTCGAGCCCGGAATCGGCGATGGCCTGTTCCATGGCGAGGAAGTTGTAGGCTGCGCCCGCGCCCATGAAGCGCAGATTGCGCTTGTCGATATGGTCTTCAAGCGTGATCTGCGGTTTGCCGTGGATCTGGCTGCGAAAGCCACGCTCGGCATAATCGGGGGCAAAGACGATGCCGGATTTCCCGGCGCGCAGGCTGGCGCTGACCTCTGTGGTGGAGTTTCCGATGGGCGAGATGATCCCCATCCCGGTGATGACAACGCGACGCATGACGCCTCCCCTGTTATGCAGAGGCCTGTCTAGGGCAGGGGCGCTGTCGGGGCAACCCGTAAGCCGTTAGGCCGAATTGCACAGCGCGGGGGCAAAGGCGGGCTGGTGCAAGCGGAAAAGAGGGCGCGTCGGTTCACTGGGTTGGGCCGCCGAAATGGGCATTGGCGCGGGCACAGCCCCGGGACATGGGCACCAGACGCTTGAAGTCCGGCCAGCTTGACGCTGGTGTGCGAGAGCCGGGCAGGGGCGATGCCTGGCAGTCGATCAGGTCCCACAGATGTTGTGGCGGGCAAAGGCCAGAGAGGCTGGTACCTGGTGGGGTTTACGGCCCAAGGCGGTATTCGACGCAGCGCGCGTTGTGTCGTTAAGCGACCGAGTTCAGCCCGCGCGCCGCGGCGGGCAACACGCCGATGGCGGCCAACTTGCCCGATGTGGGGAATAGGCGACATGTTATGCAATGCAAGGGCGCGTGGACGCCTGAAAGCTGCGGAGGGCGGCATCGGGGACAGCCGACCTCTTGCCACGCGCAGTGCGTGGGCCAGAAAACGCGAAAGTCAGATCGCGCGGTCGAGCGTGTGGAATTCGCTACGTGCTTCCGCGATGACGGGCCAGTGCGCGGGCCACGCGCCGCCTTCGTCCGATGCTGCCGTTTCCGCAGGCCGGTCGGGATCGGACCATTGCGGATCACCCGCGCCTTCAGCGTTGCCATGCGCATCCAGCGCGTTTTCGCGCAGATGCTCCAGCAGGTTCATTTCGAAAGCCGGGGGCGGGCCGGTCAGCCGCGTCTTGGGCGGTGGTGGGGCAAGGCGTTGGGGGGCCGTTGCGGCGGGGGCATCGCTGCGGGGGGCTTGCAGCACGGCGCTGGCCAGTTGCGTCGGGGCGACGGCGCGCGATGCCGCCGGGGCCGCAGGCAAGACGACAGCGTCGCGAAGCGGGGCGAGCGGCGATGCAGTTGCAGGCAGGCCGGACAGGATTTGCATTGCCTCCTCCATCCTTGCCCGGACAAAACCTTCCGGGACAGAACTTTCGTTCCTGATAGTCTCGCAGTGTTAGCTTAACAGAGCGTGAACGTCCCCGCGCCGGAGGCATGGGAATTGCGTTGCATTTTATCCATCCCGTCCCGGCGGTTTCAGCGCAGGATCGACCGTCCGGCAAAGAGGGCCGATTCCCCGAGGCTTTCCTCGATTCGGATCAGCTGGTTGTATTTCGCCAGCCGGTCCGAGCGCGCCAGTGAACCCGTCTTGATCTGCCCGC